>NZ_DATNJW010000678.1:0-24902 GCF_035603715.1 Mycobacterium sp.
TGGCTTGCGTGAGGCGCAGCCCGAGTTTCGGGACTGGGAAATCGATGGCTTCGACGTCGACTACAAAGCCATCCGGGTGGCGAGGCGGTCTTTCGCCAATGTCGCAAGTGTTCAATTCCATGTTGGGGACATCCGCGATCGAAACACTATGCCCAGCAATCAATTCGACGTGGTCTACATGCATGGAATACTCGACCACTGCGGCGAGCACCGCGCGGTCCTGGCGAATGCCTACCGCGCGCTGAAACCCGGCGGGCGGCTGTTCTACGTGGCCCCAGACCGGAACCTGTACACCTGGCTGTCCTTCGTCACCATCGGCCCGTTGTTCGTGTCCGGCCTGCACAAGTCGACTCACGACTTTCGCCGGTTCGTAAGACCCACCGAGCTTTCCAGGCTTCTCGAAGATCTCGGATACCGGTCAGTGCAAGGGAGTGGGGGTTCCCGATCGCCGGCCATCGCCGGTCTTGAATACACGACCAAGCTGAACCCGCTTGCCGCGGGCCGCGCATTTCGCAAACGCAGCCTTTCCGATTTCACGATCGTGCTGACGAAGGCGCCAAGCCTGCTCGGTGGCGGATATTTGGGCGAATACGTGGGAGCGGCGGAAAAACCCGTTGCAGGACAAGGCGAATGGTGACAGTTCACCGCATCGTCCCGGCGCACGACGAACGACCTACCAGGCGAGCAGCACCAGTTCGGAGCAGAACCCCGGCCCCATGGCCATCATCAGTCCGAACGAACCCGGCGGCGGTGGATCGGCCATGTTGGCGCGGAGTACATCCAGAACCGAAACAGAAGACAGGTTTGCGTTGTCCCGTAACGATTTTCGAGTGTGATCAAGGGCGTTGACGGGAAGGTCCAACGTCTGCTCGACGGCTTCGATCACCTTCGGTCCACCTGGGTGGCAGATCCACGTCGAGATGTCCGATGGAGTCAGGCCGTGGTCGGCGAGGAAGTTGCGGACATCTTCGCCCAAGTACTTCTCGGCGACGTTCGCGACCTCTGCCGACAACTTGACCTGGAACCCGCTACTGCCGATGTTCCAGCCCATCACATCTTCGGTGTCGGGGTAGAGCCGGCTGCGGGTAGCCAGCACTCGCGGCCCGACGGGCGTCAGCGCAGCTCCCTTCGTGACGACGGCACCGGCACCGTCACCAAACAGACTGGTTGCGACCAGATTGGCGATGGAGAAGTCGTTGCGTTGCAGGGTCAACGAGCACAGTTCGACAGCGAGCAGCACGGCGACGTGATCGGGAAACGCCAGCAAATAGTCATGCATCCGGGCCACCCCGGCGGCCCCGGCGACACAGCCAAGTCCGAACAGCGGCACCCGCTTGACGTCAGGACGCAGGCCGACCCGGGTCGCCAGCCGGGCTTCCAAGGTCGGCACCGCCAACCCGGTGACCGTTGTCGAGAAGACGATGTCGACGTCGGAGGGCTTGACCTTGGCGGCGTCGAATGCCGAGAGCAGCGCGCGCTCCCCGAGTTCCAGCGCGGTCTCGACGAAGACCTCGTTCGCTTCGGTGAAGCCGCTCAGCTGGCCGTACTGCGACAACGGCAACGAGATGCGGCGGGTTTGCACTCCGGCGCTGTCGGCGAACCGGTCGAACTGCGGCCCCCCGAGGCCGGTCAACCCCGACAGTGCTTCCCGCTGGCCCACCTGGTGCGGCGGGAATTCGATCGCTACAGCCGCGACGGACGCGGATGGTGTGCTGTTGGCGTTCCCCCCCTGTACGCCAGGCGTAACAGGGCCCATGTGGTCATCGTATCCAAGTGGTCAGTGGCGGCTCAGCCGCTTTGCTGGTAATCCAATTTCTGGAACCAACGTACAGCATGTCGGATAACTGCCAACCCTTCAGGGTTGGCTAACGGGGCGGCGGAAACGCCAGTGTCAGCGTGCCAATCTGTGCACAGCCTGCTCGAATACCGCAGGTAGCAGGGTGGCTGCGGGCACGATGGCGCGTCGAGCCGCCTTTGGCACGGTGGTCAGCACCAGCCCGCGGGTGAGCAGTCGGTAGTCGCGCGTGATTCGATGCCAGGCCGATTCGTATGACGAGGGCACGTCGTCGGCGATAGCCTTCACCGCCGCGGCGGCCTGCTTGACGGCCAGGCTGATGCCTTCACCCGTGAGCGCGTCTTCGTAGCCGGCCGCGTCGCCCACCAACAGCACCCGTCCCGCGACGCGGCGGGACACCACCTGTCGCATGGGTCCGCAGCCGCGTGCTCGCCCACGGTCGGCGTCTTGCAGATGGTCTGCCAACTCGGGGAACCAGGCGAGGTCTGGACGCTTTTGCGACAGGATCGCCACGCCGACAAGGTCGGGCTCGACGGGTGTCACGTATGCCTCGCCCCACCGTGACCAGTGCACTTCGACGAAATCCGACCACGCCGGCACTTGGTAATGCCAGCGAACCCCAAACCGCCGTGGACGTCCGGCGACCACGCTGATACCGACCGCGCGGCGGACCGTCGAATGCAGTCCGTCGGCGGCGATCAACCATTTCGCGCGGACCCCTGCTGCCGTGACGCCGTGGGCGTCCTGGTCGACACTGGTGATGCGCGTCGAGATCCATTCGGTGTCTTGTTCTTTGGCGCGCGATGCCAGCGCGGCGTGCAAGGTGGTACGCCGCACACCGCGACCGAAGCGGCCGCGGAAAGGCGCTTCGACTCGGCGTTGCTGATCGAGATAGGCGATACCCCGCAACGGCATCCCGTAGGGGTCGACGCCCAGCGACACTAGTTCGGCCAAGCCGCCCGGCATCAGTCCCTCGCCGCATGCCTTGTCGATCGGATCGTTTCTCGGCTCCGCCACGATCACCGAAAGCCCTTGTTGGCGAGCGTTTATCGCCGAAGCGAGGCCGGCTGGGCCGCCGCCGACGATCAGCAGGTCGGCGTCATATGTCATCCGTGCCGCTCCTTCTCATCGCTGTGTTGTCATCGGTAGCCCAGTGCGGTGTTCTCGACCCTGATCCGTACCGTCAACAGCAGCCAGTTCGCCAAGGTAAAGCCGATGGCTGTCAACCATGCTGTGTGCACCAGAGGCAGCGCCAACCCCTCGGCGACGACTGCCACATAGTTCGGGTGGTGCAGAAACCGGTACGGACCTCGTCGTACCAAGGGCGCGTCCGGCACCACGATGACCAGGGTGTTCCACCGTCGGCCCAGCGTCGCCACACACCACCAGCGCAGCACCTGGCTGGCTGCCACCACGGCGAGCATCGGCCAACCCAGCCAACCGATAAAGGGCCGATGCAGGCCCCACACTTCGACGACGCAGCCCACCAGCAGCGCGGTGTGAAGGGTGACCATCACCGGGTAGTGCTCGTGGCCAAATTCCTTGCCGCCTTGGCTGAAAGCCCATCGCGCGTTGCGTTTCGCGACGATCAGCTCTATCAGCCGTTCGATGCCGACGGCCAGGATCAGCAGGTAGTACATGCCTACCAGCTAAGCAGGACTAGTTCGGCGGAGAAGCCGGGGCCCATGGCGATCATCAGTCCCAGGGAACCGGGCGGTGGAGGGTCGGTCATGGTGTCGGCAAGAATATCCAGCACCGAAACAGACGACAGATTTCCGTTGTTGCGCAGAGACTTTCGAGTGTTATCGAACGCATCTCTCGGAACGTCGAGCACATTTTCGACCGCGTCGATGACCTTCGGGCCGGCCGCGTGCAGGACCCATCGTGAGATATCCGCAGTGGTTAACCCGTGGTCTGCGAGGAAGTTGCGGACGTCATCACCAAGGTATTTCTCCACGACCGCGGCAATTTCGACGGACAGGACGATCTGGAATCCCGCGGTGCCGATATTCCAGCCCAGTACGTCCTCGGTGTCCGGGTAGGTACGGCTGCGGGTCGCGAGCAGTTTCGGTCCGACTGCCGGCCGGTCGGCTCCGGTCGCGACAACCGCGGCGGCGCCATCACCGAACAGGCTGGACGCGACCAGGTTTGCGATCGAATGGTCCTCGCGCTGAATGGTCAACGAACACAACTCGACAGCGAGTAACGCAGCCACATGATTGGGGAAGGCGCGAAGGTAATCGTGCACGCGCGCCATGCCGGCGGCCCCGGCGACACAACCCAGTCCGAACAGCGGCACCCGCTTGACGTCCTGTCGAAAACCCAGCCGGGTCGCTAGCCGCGCTTCCAACGAGGGGACGGTGAGCCCGGTGACCGTCGTCGAGAACACGACGTCGACCTCGGACGGCTCGATTTCGGCTTGCGCGAAGGCCGACTTCAACGCCCGCTCACCCAGCTCGAGTGCGATGTCAAGGTAGGCGTCGTTGGCTTCGGTGAAGCCGCTGAGCTCTCGGTATCGCGACAGGGGCAGCGCAAGCTGGCGGGTCTCGACCCCGCTGGTGGCGGCGAATCGTCGAAACTCGGGACCGGCGAAATCGGCCAAGGCCGTTATCACTTCGTCCTGGCTGTGCCGATGCGGCGGGAACTCGACAGCCACCGAGGCGACCGATGGTGTGCCCTTCGTCAGTTCGGACAGTTCGATGTCAGGTGTCTCGGGACGCGCGCCCGGAATTTGGTTGCCCACACTAGGAATACGAGTCTGCTTCGCCGCCGGTTCAATGTGACTGCGCTGATTAATAATTCGACATCTGCCTAATTATGTGTGTTTCTAAGCGGTTTCCCGGGTTTGAAGTGCGCGCAGATTGTCTACGTTGAGGTGTGCGAATATTCGTGACCGGCGCGACCGGTTATGTCGGGTCGCGGCTGGTCACCTCGCTACTGGAGGCTGGCCACGAGGTGCTGGCCGCAACCCGTGCCCCTGAGCGGCTCCGCGATTTCGGTTGGTACGACGACGTCATACCCGTGCGGCTGGATGCCTCCGACGCCGAATCGGCGCACGCTGCGCTGGCCGACGCGGGGCCGATCGACGTCATCTACTACTTGGTGCACGCGATCGGGCAACCCGGCTTTCGGGACGCCGATCGCGCCGCTGCCGAAAATGTCGCCGCCGCAGCCAAGAGCGGGGGCGTGCGCCGGATCGTGTACCTCGGTGGTTTCGTTCCCTCTGATGAGGGTTTGTCCGAACATCTGGCCAGTCGAGCCGAGGTGGCTGCGGCGCTGAGTGTCGACGGCGGCGCCGAAGTGGTCTGGCTGGGCGCCGCGGTGATTTTCGGGGCGGGCTCGACGTCGTTCGAGATGCTGCGCTACGTCGCAGACCGATTCCCGGTGATCCCGGTCCCGAAGTGGATGGAAAATGCGATCGACCCGATCTCGATCCGCGACGTGCTGCACTACCTCGTCGCAGCCGCCGACTCCGAGCGGGTTCCTGCGGGCGCGTACGACATCGCCGGCCCGGACACCACCTCCTACCGCGAGCTACTGAAGGCCTATGCGCGTATCGCCGGTACCTGGCAGACCGGTCTTCCGGTGTGGGGAATCGACACCACGGTTGCCTCATGGGTGACTGCGCTGGCGCTGCCGGTGCCCGACGGACTGGCCGCCGACCTGGTCGAGTCGCTGGACTATCCGATGCGGGCCAGCGGCGCCGGCCTGCGCGACCTGGTTCCCGATCCGGCGGGTGGGCTGCTGTCGATCAAAGAAGCGATCAGCCGCTCGCTGTCCGATCGCCGGCCGCGCCCGGTCGACGAGCTTGCGGATCCACACCACCTGGCCGACAGCGATCCGGCGTGGGCCGGCGGCGATGCACTGCGGTTGCGGCGGCTTGCGTGCATAGTGACACCATCGATCGCGCGACCCGGCCTCGGTTTGGTAGATATTGTCCCCGGTCCGATCGCCGGTGCGATCCGGACCGGACTCGATATCTTGATCGCTCTCACACCGAAAGTGCATCTGTAATGACTGACGTGTCTCCCCAGCCCAGTGCTCTGGAAGAGATCCGCCGCGGCATCGTCAATGTCGCTGTGCCGCACAACGAACCACCTGGTGTCGTGCGGCGCCGGCGGGTAGTCGTCGCAGTCGTGCTGGTGCTGGGCGTCGCCTCGCTGGGCCTTGCGCTGCGACGGCACCCCGGGGAAGCGGCGTTCTACTGGTGGTCGCTCGCGTTGGCGGGGGTGTGGGCGCTCGGTGCCTTGATTTCCGGCCCGTTGCATCTCGGCGGCGCCCGGTGGCGTGGCCGCAATCAGCGCCCGGTGGTCAGTGGCACCATCATCGGATTGCTGCTCGGCGGGGTCTTCATCGTCGGCGGTCTGGTCGCTCGAGAGATCCCGGTCGTTGCCGAACTGATCACCCGCCTGCTGCGGTACACCGATCAGGGGTCGTGGCGGCTGACCATGGCGGTCGCGTTGCTGGCCGCCGTCGCCGAGGAGATGTTCTACCGCGGCGCGCTGTATACGGCTTTGGGCAAGCATCACCCGTTGCTGATCTCAACCGTCATCTACGCCATCGCGACGTTGGGAAGCAGCCGCAACCCGATGCTTGCCTTCGCCGCGATCATCCTTGGCACGGTGTGCGCATTGGAGCGTCGCGCAACCGGCGGGGTGCTGGCGCCGATCCTGACCCACTTCGCGTGGACCCTGGTCGTGCTGCTGGGGTTGCCGCCGCTGTTCGGGTTGTGAGCCGCTCTGCTCTCCGTGCTCAGTTATCTTTGAAGGCCGGCGTTCGGCGCTGCTGGAAAGCCCTTGCGCCCTCGCGGAAGTCGTGTGAATTCAACAGGACGGACTGACCCTCGAGTTCACGCTGCAGGGTGGGCTCCAGCTCAGTGAGCGTGGCTGCGTTGATGGCTTGCTTGGTCTTGGCGAACGCCACCGCGGGCCCATGCAGCAGCCCGGACACCACTTTGTCCACCTCGGCCTCGAAGTCGTCGGCCGGGTAGACAGCGCTGATCAGGCCGCTCGCCAGCGCGTCGGCGGCGGGCAATTTCTCGGCCAGCAACGCCATCCGCATCGCGCCGATCCGGCCGATCGCCGCGGCGATCAGCGCCGAGGCGCCGCCGTCGGGCATCAAGCCGATCTTGGTGAACGCGAGCATGAAAAACGCCTTGTCCGAAGCTAATACGAGGTCGCAGGCCAGCGCGATGGAGACGCCGACACCGGCCGCCGGACCCTGAACGACCGCGACGACCGGGCGCGGCAGCGCCGTGATCGCCCGCACCACCCGGTTGGCCGCCAGAATGAGCTCGTCGCCGGGGCCGGCCCCCGCCACGTCGTCGGCGCTCATACCCGCTCCGGAACAAAACCCGCGGCCGGCGCCGCCCAATCGCACGACCTTCACCCGCGGATCGTTAGCCGCCTGCTCCATCGCGTCGGCGAGTCCTTCGAACACCGGCAGCGTCAGCGAGTTCAGGCTGTCGGGGCGGTCGATGGTCACCGACAGCACGCCCTCGGCGAGGCTGACGGCAAGTCCGTCGACGGGGGCCAGGGTGTCGATTCCGGAATCGATTGCGGTCATGGGATCGACTGTAAGCCACCGGGGTGCAGCGTCCGTCGCGCCGACTGCGAAGATGCGAGTCAGCAGTGTTGTCGACAAGGAGGTCGGTTGAGATGGCGGGTCCGTTGACAGGGTTGCGAGTCATCGAGCTCGCCGGAATCGGGCCAGGCCCGCACGCCGCGATGATTCTCGGCGATCTCGGTGCCGACGTCGTACGTATCGATCGGCCCGGTGCCACCGGGTCCGACCCGATGCTGCGCAACCGCCGGTTCGTCATCGCCGACCTGAAGTCCGACGAGGGACGTGCGCTGGTGCTCAAGCTCGTCGCCAAGGCCGACGTGCTGATCGAGGGCTATCGGCCGGGCGTCACCGAACGGATGGGTCTGGGCCCGGACGACTGCGCCAAGGTCAACGAGCGGCTGATCTACGGCCGGATGACCGGCTGGGGTCAGACCGGTCCGCGCAGCAAGCAGGCCGGCCATGACATCAACTACATCTCCCTCAACGGCGTGTTGCACGCCATCGGCCGGGCCAACGAAAAGCCGGTGCCGCCGCTGAACCTGGTCGGCGACTTCGGCGGCGGGTCGATGTTCCTGCTACTCGGGATCCTGTCGGCGCTGTTCGAGCGGCAGACGTCCGGCCAGGGCCAGGTCGTCGATGCGGCGATGATCGACGGATCCTCGGTGCTGGTGCAGATGATGTGGGGGATGCGCGCACTGGGGTTGTGGACCGACGAGCGCGGCACCAACATGCTCGACACCGGGGCGCCCTACTACGACACCTACGAGTGTGCCGACGGCCGCTATGTCTCGGTGGGCGCCATCGAGTCGCAGTTCTATGCGGCGATGCTGGCCGGACTCGGCCTGGACCCCGCGGATCTGCCGGCACAGAACGACCGCAGCCGCTGGCCAGAACTGCGGGCGAAGTTCACCGAGGTGTTCGCCAGCCGCGACCGCGACCACTGGGCCAAGGTGTTCGCCGACTCCGATGCTTGCGTGACGCCGATCCTGGCGTTCGGTGAGGTCGAGACCGAGCCGCACATCACCGAGCGGAACACCTTCTACCAGACCGGCGGCGGGCTGCAGCCGTTGCCGGCGCCCAGGTTCTCCCGCTCGTCGCCGGATGAGCCGCGGCCGCCCGGGCAGCCGGGAGCCGACACCGAAGCCGTCCTCAACGACTGGGTATAGTCCCGGCCAACCAGCAGGTCGGAGTCGCCGCGGCGGGATCCGCCCAAGCCCGGCCCGACCGGACTGTGAGTCTGGCTCTTCTGAAAGTCTGACCTTTCTGAAGTTTGATCCGTTTGAAAGGAGATGTGCGTGGAGATCACCGATGCGGTAGCACTCGTCACCGGCGGGGCGTCCGGACTGGGCCTTGCCACCACCCGGCGCCTGCTCGATGGCGGTGCGCAGGTGGTCGTGCTCGACCTCAAGGGTGAGGACGTGGTCCGCGAGCTGGGTGATCGGGCGCGCTTCGCGCCGGCCGACGTCACCGACGAGAAAGCGGTGACTGCGGCGCTCGATATCGCCGAATCGCTTGGGCCGCTGCGCATTGTGATCAACTGCGCCGGCACCGGCAATGCCATCAAGACGCTGGGGAAGGACGGCGCTTTCCCGCTGGAGGCATTCCGCAAGGTCGTGGAGATCAACCTGATCGGCACGTTCAACGTGCTGCGGCTCGGTGCCGAGCGGATCGCCCAAAACGATCTGGTCGGGGAGGAGCGCGGCGTCATCATCAATACCGCCTCGGTGGCGGCCTTCGATGGGCAGATCGGTCAGGCCGCGTACTCGGCGTCCAAGGGCGGCGTTGTCGGCATGACCCTGCCGATCGCACGCGACCTGGCCAGTAAGGGCATCCGAGTCATGACGATCGCTCCCGGCTTGTTCGACACACCGCTGTTGGCCGGCCTGCCTGAGCCGGCCCGAGAGTCGCTCGGCAAGCAGGTGCCGCACCCCAGCCGATTGGGCAACCCCGACGAATACGGCGCACTGGCGGTGCACATCGTCGAGAACCCGATGCTGAACGGCGAGGTCATCCGGTTGGACGGCGCGATCCGGATGGCGCCGCGCTAAACCAGCCCGCGCAATGAAAAGCCCCCGCGTGTGGCGGGGGCTGCACCAACGGGTGCTTCACAAATAGGTCAGTGCCAGAGGTTGGTCAGGCTGAGTTCGCCTCGGCACCGGCACGCTCGTGACCAAGCGCGCGCGTCGCGCGAATTAGCTCGCGTTGGAAAGCGGGTGCCAGTCTTCGAACTGCTCCGAGCACTCACCCTCTACCAACACATCGCCGTGGTAGAGAGCCTCGAAATCAGCTTTGATCACGTCGGCACTGGAGTCATCGATCCACATGTAGATGAGCGTATGGGCAACGTTTAAGGAATCTTTGAGTCACGATTCGGAAAATCGTGGCAATTGTTACCGCCCAGTAGGGCGTTAGGGGCTGGACGCGACGTCCGGATGGTTGGAGCAATCAGTCCGGATGGTTGGAACAGATCTATTGGGCAAACGTGTAACCGCATAAACTCTGAAAATGTCCTGGTTATCGGCAGCCGCATTGAACCAACGCGGGCGTTCGCGTCGTTCTTATTGATGAGGCGTCAAATATGCCGCCGCAATGTTGCATAGCTAAGTTATCGCTGCTAAGTTAGCGACGATATCAGAGCGGAAGGACACGCATGCTGCAGCGGATTGCCCGCCTTGCCCTCGCGGCCCCTCGGCGCATTCTTGCGGTGGCCACCTTGGTGCTAGTGGCGGCCGCGGTCTTCGGGATCCCGGTGGCCAAGAGCCTCTCCGCCGGCGGCTTTCAAGATCCGGCCTCAGAGTCGGCACAAGCGATCAAACTGCTGACCGACAAGTTCGGCCAAAGCGACCAGCAGCTCGTCATCATGCTGACCGCTCGGGACGGTGCGCAGAGCGCCCAAGCCCGCAGCGTCGCAACCGACATCGTCGCGCAGGTGCAGGGGTCGTCCGGGGTGTACAACGTGGCCTCGGCCTGGACGGGTCCGGCAGCTCATCCACCGCACCTGGCCGCTGACTTGGTGAGTAAGGACGGCAAATCCGGGCTGATCGTCGCGAACCTCGAAGGCGGCGAGAACAGCGCACAGAAATATGCCAAGAGCATCGCGGCGCGCGTGGTGCACGACCGCGACGGCGTCACGGTTCGCGCCGGCGGAACGGCGATGGTGTACGACCAGATCAACCGTCAGAACGAGCGCGACCTGTTGCTGATGGAGTCGCTGGCCATCCCGCTGAGCTTTCTGGTGCTGGTCTGGGTGTTCGGTGGCCTGCTGACCGCGGCGCTGCCAATCTGCCTGGGCGGGCTGGCCATCGTCGGATCGATGTCGGTGCTGCGCCTGATCAGCTTCAGCACCGACGTATCGACCTACGCGCTGAACCTGAGCACCGCACTGGGGCTGGCTTTGGCCATCGACTACACGCTGCTGATCATCAGCCGCTATCGCGACGAGCTGGCCGACGGCAGTGACCCGAACCAGGCGCTGATCCGAACCATGGCCACCGCCGGTCGCACCGTGCTGTTCTCGGCGACCACCGTCGCGTTGTCAATGGCGGTGATGGTGCTGTTCCCGATGTACTTCCTGAAGTCATTCGCGTATGCGGGCGTGGCCACGGTCGCGTTCGTCGCGGTGGCCGCGATCTTCGTGACACCCGCGGCGATCGTGTTGCTCGGTCCGCGCCTGGATGCCCTGGACGTCCGCAAGCTCGGCCGCCGGATACTCGGTCGGCCCGACCCGGTGCGCAAACCGGTCGAACGGCTGTTTTGGTACCGGTCGACGAAGTTCGTGATGCGATTCGCGGTGCCGATCGGCCTGCTGGTGGTCGCGCTGTTGTTGATGCTCGGGCTGCCGTTCCTCGGGGTGAAGTGGGGTATGCCCGACGACCGCGTGCTGCCGAAGTCGGCTTCGGCCCATGCGGTCGGTGATCAGCTGCGTCGCGATTTCGCCGATGATTCGGCGACCGCGGTATCTGTTGTCGTCCCGGACGTTCGAGGGGTACGTCCGGGCGACCTCAGCCGTTACGCCGCCGACCTGTCGCGGGTGGCCGACGTGACCGCGGTGTCGGCGCCGACCGGAACGTTCGCCCACGGCAAACAGGTCGGACCGCCGTCGGCGGCCACCGGGATGGCGCAGGACAGCGCGTTTCTGACGCTCGCCACCACCGCGCCGCTCTTCTCCCAAGCCTCCGACACCCAACTCGACCGGTTGCACGCCGTGCCCGGTCCGGCCGGTCAGTCGGTGCAGATGGCCGGGCTGGCGCAGATCAACCGCGATAGCACGGACGCGATCACCAATCGGTTGCCGGTGGTGTTGGGCCTGATCGGCATCATCGCCTTTGCGCTGCTGTTCCTGCTCACCGGCAGTGTGCTGCTGCCGTTAAAGGCGTTGGTGTGCAACGTTTTATCGTTGACGGCAGCATTCGGCGCGCTGGTGTGGATCTTCCAGGACGGCCACCTGGGTGCGCTGGGCACCACGCAGAGCGGCACACTGGTGGCCAACATTCCGGTGCTGTTGTTCTGTGTCGCATTCGGACTGTCGATGGATTACGAGGTGTTCCTGGTCTCCAGGATTCGCGAGTACTGGTTGACTGCGACCGCGTCGCGACCCGCCACGGCGGACAACAAGGCCAAACGCGCCGACAACGACGAGAGCGTGGCGCTCGGGTTGGCGCGCACCGGCCGGGTGGTCACCGCGGCAGCGTTGGTGATGTCGATTTCGTTCGCCGCGTTGATCGCTGCGCAGGTGTCCTTCATGCGGATGTTCGGTCTCGGCCTGACCCTGGCCGTGCTGGCCGACGCAACGTTGGTGCGGATGGTGCTGGTGCCGGCGTTCATGCATGTTCTGGGCCGATGGAGTTGGTGGGCACCCGGACCGCTGATGCGGCTGCACGAGCGGTTCGGCATCAGCGAGGCGGGATCCGAGCCGCTGCCGGTGGCTGCCGACCCTGCCGGCGGACGACACCGTCGACCCGACGCGGCTCCGGCAAGCACTTCGATGGCCGCTTTTACTGCCACGACGGTCGCTAATGGGCATTAGCTCGCCGACTGACAGTCTTCGCCGGCGGCGCGCCCCACGAGGATCCGGCGATCTGCTGCGTGACGAAATCCTCGATGCGGCAACCGAACTCCTGTTGGATACCGGGCATGCCAAGGCCGTGTCGATCCGCTCTGTCGCCGAACGCGTCGGCGTGACGCCACCATCGATCTATCTGCATTTCCAGGACAAGGACGGGCTGCTGGACGCGGTGTGCGCGCGCTATTTCGAGAAGCTCGACGAGGAGATGCAGCGGGTGTCCGCTGCGCAGTCGTCCACCGTGGAAGTGTTGCGAGCCCAGGGCTTGGCCTACGTCCGGTTCGCCACCGAAAACCCCGAGCTCTACCGGATCGCCACGATGGGCGAGTGGAGATCCGGCAGCAATGTCGACTCGGCGCTGGCCAGCTCGGCCTTCGCGCACATGTCCGCCACCGTCGGCGTATTGATGCACGAGGGTGTGTTCCCGCGCGGCGATGCGGCCGCAGTCGCCCTGGAACTGTGGAGCGCCGCGCACGGCGCGGCCTCGATGCTGATTGCCAAGCCGTACTTGCCGTTCGGCGATGCCGAGGCGTTTACCGACCGGGTGCTCCGTGCCGTCTTTTTGGGCCACATGGTCGGCGGACTGGTCGAGGTCGACGGCACTCCCGACCAAGTGGTGGAGCAGTTGACGGCGCTCAAATCTGCGGTGCGAGGATCTTCCTAGTAACCGCTTGCGAAAGGCTGGCAGCCATGACGTCATCGACCGCGGACACCGTCGACCATCCGTTCTTCGCACGGATCTGGCCCGCCATCGCCGCACACGAGACAGAGCAGATGCGGGAACTCCGCCGGGACAACCTGGCCGGGCTGTCGGGCCGGGTGCTTGAGGTGGGTGCGGGCACCGGAACCAATTTCGAGCTCTATCCCGATTCTGTCGCGCAGGTCGTCGCAGTCGAACCCGAGCACCGGCTGGTCGGACTGGCCCGGGAAGCGGCTGCCGGTGCGGCCGTTCCGCTCGAGGTCACCAATCGGACGGTGGAGAGTTTCTCGGCTGACGAACCATTTGACGCGGTGGTGTGCTCGCTGGTGCTGTGCTCGGTTACAGAGCCTGCTTCTGTTCTGCGGCGACTGTTTTCGTTGCTGCGGCCGGGCGGCGAGCTGCGCTATCTGGAACATGTTGCCAGCGGCGGAATCCGGGGCCGGGTCCAGCGATTGGTCGACGCGACGATATGGCCGCGGCTGGCGGGTAACTGCCATACTCACCGCGACACCGAGCAGGCAATCCGGGCTGCGGGGTTTCACGTCGACAAGACCCGAACCGAACTGGCTTTTCCGGCCTGGGTACCGCTACCGGCGTCGGAGTTCGTCGTCGGGCGGGCGCGGCGCCCGGCTTAATTCAGTAGCGCGGGCAGTCGCTGCAGCAGCGTCGGCAGGGCCGTGCTGGCCGATTCGCGCACGGTGATCGTGGCGCTGCTGGACAGCGGCGTCGGCTCCGGGTTGACCTCGACCACGACCACTCCGCGGGCCAGCGCCATCTCGGGCAGACTCGCCGCCGGGTAGACGATGCTCGAGGTCCCCACCACGACCAGCACATCGGCGGCGCTCGTCGCCTCCACCGCACGCTGCCACGGCTCTTCTGGCAGTGCCTCGCCGAACCACACGATGTCGGGCCGGATCAAACCCCCGCAATCGTGCGTCGGCGGCTCAACCTCCAACGCGGGCTCCCTCATTTCCGGAAGTTCACCGTGGTACGGCAGACCGCAAGTCGCGCAACGAAATTTGAATAGGCTGCCGTGCAGGTGGTGCACCGGCGAGCTGCCGGCACGCTCGTGCAGATTGTCGACATTCTGCGTGACGACGCTGACTTCGGCGTGGTCCTGCCAGGCCGCGACGGCGCGGTGCCCGTCATTGGGTTCGACGGTGCCGACCAGGTAGTGCCGCCAGAGATACCAGCCCCAGACCCGCTCAGGATTGCGCTCCCAGCCTTGAACGCTGGATAACTCGTAGGGATCGAACTTGGCCCAAAGCCCGTTCTTGTCGTCGCGGAACGTCGGCACGCCACTCTCCGCGGAGATTCCCGCGCCGGACAGCACCGTGATACGCACCTCACCAAGATAGCGGGACTGCGGAATACTGAGCGGGTGGAATTGGGGGAGTGGCTACGGGTTGACGGACAGGCGGATCGACCGCTGTTCGACCAACTCCGCAACCAGATCATCGATGCCGTCCGGGCTGGGACCTTGCCGCCCGGGTCCCGGCTGCCGACGGTGCGCGAACTGGCCGGCGAATTGGGGCTGGCCGTCAACACCGTGGCCCGGGCCTACCGCGAGTTGGAGACCGCCGGGATCGTCGAAACCCGGGGCCGCTTCGGCACTTTCGTCGCTCGGGCTGACCCGTCGGACAGCGCGATGGCGGCCGCGGCCAGCGCCTATCTCGATGTCGCGCGTGGACTGGGACTCGGCAAGGCCGAGGCGCTGCGCTACCTCGAGGCTTACGAGGACGGCTGAGTGCCCAGGACTTTGACCAGCGTGCGCAGGTTGCGGGTGGTGGTCGACGACTTGTACCGCTTCTTGCCCATCGTCTTTCCGATCGTGCTGTCCAGCGTGTGATTCTTGGCCACTTGCCAATAAATCACGCCCGCGGACTTGGGGCCGAGCGCGATCTTCTCGTCGGCTCCTGCGTCGTCGGCCAACGCCGCCAGCTCGTCGAGTACGTCGCTGTCGCTGACAAACGTGACGTAGGACTGATATCCGTCCACCTCGGGCTCGAACGGGTAGCCGTCGACGATCACGCGCACCTTCTTGATCGGGTAAACCAGCACCCAGGCGTCGTATCCGAATTGCTTTCGCAGTGCCTTCTCGGCCGTCGCGCGCACCGCATCTGCGGCCTTCGGCGAATCCAACGTCACGTTTCCGGTCGCCAGAATGGTGCGGACCTCAGCGAGTCCCGCGTCGGTCAATGCGCCCGCCACGTCGGCCATTTTCAGGTTGACGCCGCCGACGTTGACGCCGCGCAGGAACGCCGCGTATTGGGTCATGAGCGCGATGGTAGCCACGCAGGCGTCCAGCGGGGCGCGATCGTCTGAGTAGGCTTGCGACATGGGTCGCCAAGTGTTCGACGACAAACTGCTCGCCGTGATCGCGGACAACTCTCTCGGCGTGCTCGCCACCCTCAAGCGCGACGGGCGCCCGCAGTTGTCCAACGTGTCGTACTACTTCGACGCCCGCAGCGTCTCCATTCAGGTGTCGATAACCGAGCCACGGGCCAAGACCCGCAACCTGCGTCGCGATCCGCGGGCGACGCTGCTCGTCAGCTCCGACGACGGCTGGTCATATGCGGTTGCCGAGGGCACCGCGACGCTGACCCCGCCGGCTGCCGCGCCCGACGACGATACCGTCGAGGCGCTGATCGCCTTGTACCGCAACATCGCCGGTGAACATCCGGACTGGGACGACTACCGGCAGGCGATGGTCACCGACCGTCGCGTCGTGCTGACCCTGCCGATCGCCCACGTCTACGGCATGCCGCCGGGCCTGCGGTGAATCACGCTCAACGGCGCCGGGCGCGCTAGGCTGCGGGCTATGGCTGGAACGAAGTCGGGGGCCGAGTCGTCCGAGGGCGACAACAAGCGAAAATTCCGTGAAGCCCTGGAGCGCAAGAACGCAAAGTCGTCGGGCGGCGCCGACCATAAGGACGCCGGCGCCAAGGGGCCGCGGTCACAGGGCGCGGCCGGGAATCGCCGGGAGTTCCGCCGCAAAAGCGGCTGACCCGCTAGCTCACTGTTGGACTGTTTAGGCTTCGTCTGTGTCGGCGAGGCCGAAAAATGCTGCCGGAACAATGAATTCGACCGCCGTCAGCACTTCCTGGAACCAGTGCGGCCGGCCGTTGTGGACTAGCGAGATCACCCGTCCAACGGCGCTGACCAACATCAGCCCCGCCAGCAGGCGTACCTCGCCGGCGCGGATGGGAGTTCTGCGGGCCGCCCCCAACCACGCCAAGCCGTAGCCGGCGAAGTACGCGGAGTAGAACCGCTCGCGCGAATCCACCGTCGCGTTGGCATCGGTCGCCCCTGGAACCGAGGCGGTGCCGAGAACGAAATGGTAGATCCCGATGACGAAGCAGGACAGCCCGGTGAACCAGGCCAAGCTTCTCAAGTTGCGGCCGGTGCGGGCAGGGGTGCTGGCCATACGCCACGGTAACTCGTGGGCGAATTGAAGTAGCGCACTACTGCGATCATCTCGCCACACCCGAGTGACGATTGCTGTCGCGAAGTGCGACACCCGAAAAGCGTCAGACTAGGAGGGCTGACCAATGATCCGCATGAACTTGGGCCTGACGGGCGCGCTGGCCGCGCTGGCCTTCTCCGCGGTCACGGCACACGCCGACCCCGGCCTCGATGCACCCGTGCCAATAGGCGACGCGTTCAATCTCACCGACTGCTGCGTCATCGGCCCATGGCAGGCCCTTGAAACCCAGTACTACCAGGATTTCAGCGTGCCCAATGACCCCGCCGACACGTTCGAGGGCCTGGTTCGATTGGACACCCCCTTCTTCGGCTTCACCGGCATTAGCTCCGACTACAACGTTTACGTCGAAAAGGACATCGCCGGGAATGTCCCGATCGGGGAGCAGTACAACTCACTCAATTTCGCTACCGAAGGCTTCAGCCTGATCTACAACAACATCGGCGGCACACCCGAGGCTTTCTTCACCACCCCGTTCGGAGACCTCAACTACCCGACCTGGCTCGTTGAGTTGTTGGGCCCGAGCTTTTTCGAGCCGTCGTTCTATACCGAGGCCCCGATGTCTGCCGCGACATTGTCCGCAGAGCTGCCGGGGCTTGGTGCAGACGTGCCATCGCTGCTGGCGGGGCTGTTGTGATGCGGCCCAATTGGAACTGAGCTACCACGGTATTTGAGCGCGGTCATCCCGCATCCCTCCCATTGCCGCGCCCGTAGGGAGGCCCGAGTGTGTCCGGGCAATAACCGGAATACGGGGATGTCCAACCGCCCGTGCCGTAGCAGTACTGCGGGTAGCAAGTGCGGTGATAGACGTCGCATTGATCGGGATCAGCGCCGGCTGGTGCAGCGATGAGCACAGCCGCAGCCGACAAGATGGCGGCAAGTAACAGCTTCATAAGGTCGATCTTCGGGGCCGCGATGTTCATGGTTGTCCTTTCCGGGGTTCCATTACTACCCCCGGGGACCGACATGGCGACGTAGCACAAGAAGTCGTGATCGGGGTGTCGCACGCTCCACCTGTTGTGGTTGGGTTAGAGCAGTTGGGTTAGGGGACGGAAGGAACACCTCGTTGACCGTGCAGATCTGCTTGGCGCAGGACACCGACGCCGATCAACTTCTCACTGAGAACCCCCTGGCCCTGGTCGTCGGCATGCTGCTCGACCAGCAGGTGCCGATGGAGACCGCATTCTCCGGCCCGAAGAAGATCGCGGACCGGATGCACGGTTTCGACGCGGCCGAAATCGCCGACTACGACCCGGACAAATTCGCCGCGCTGTGCTCGGAAAAGCCTGCGATACACCGCTTTCCGGGCTCAATGGCTAAGCGGATACAGACGCTGGCGCAGATCATCGTGGATCGCTACGACGGCGACGCCGCCGGGTTGTGGACCGCCGGCGATCCCGACGGACCCGAGTTGTTGCGACGGCTCAAGGGCCTGCCGGGGTTCGGCGAGCAGAAGGCGCAGATA
The DNA here is from genome assembly GCF_035603715.1 of Mycobacterium sp. Classification (GTDB taxonomy): domain Bacteria; phylum Actinomycetota; class Actinomycetes; order Mycobacteriales; family Mycobacteriaceae; genus Mycobacterium. The sequence continues at coordinate 18,072 of NZ_DATNJW010000678.1, forward strand.
TTTCTGGCACTGCTCGGTAAGCAGTACGCCGTAACTCCCAAGGGTTGGCGGGCGGCCGCGGGCGACTTCGGTAAGGCCGGCACGCACGTGTCGGTGGCCGACATCGCCGATGCGGGTTCGCTCGACAAGGTTCGTTCTTACAAGAAGCAGATGAAGGCAGCCAAGAAGGCAACCGGAAAGGCAGCAACGTGAAGACACACCTGAACTGTCCGTGCGGCGAGGCGATCACCGGCAAAGACGAGGACGAATTAGTCGACCTGACGCAGGCCCACCTGGCCAGCGCGCACCCCGGCCTGGAGTACGACCGGGACGCGATCCTGTTCATGGCCTACTAGCACGGCATGGCCTACTAGCACTGCATGGCGTATTAACCGACAAATCCGCCGGCGTGCACACGACAATGGGCGCGCGCCGGCGGACTGACGGGGCCTAGATCAAGCCAGCACTGCGATCAGGGCACCACCGTCGAGCCGATGGTGGGCATGAACTGGCACTGCTTGTCCTTGGTGCTGACCTGCCCGAAGATCGTCGACATGATGCTGCCCGAACCGGTGTCGACGGTGGCGGTCAGCGTGGTGGGCCCCTGCGGGTTGATGTCGGGCTGGGGCTTGAGCGTGGCGCTGCCCGACTTGCCGGTGGTCAGGTTCACCCAGGTCACATTCAACGGCAGTTTCTGCACGTCGGCGGGCCCCGGCGTGCCGACCGCGGTGAACACGTAGGCCGTCTGGCCGGCGTTCGGGCCGGGCGCCGGGATCTTGGCGGGACCGGCCACCGACAGCACCGGCGCCATTACCATGCCGCCGTCGGTCCCGCAGTTGTTGCTGATCGACGGGTACATGAAGTCCTGCGTGGGCGGGGCGTCCGGGCTGAAACCCGGAGCGGCAGCCGCAGGAGCGGGCGCAGGCGCGGGCGTGGCGGCCGGCGGAGCGGGTGCGGGAACAGCGGCCGGTGCTGGTCCGGCGGGGGCTGCCGGTGCTGGGGGTGTCGCCGCCACCGGCACAGCATTCGCCGCTGTGGGCGCTGCTGCCTCGGGAGCGGGGCCGGCGGCGTGTACCGGGTCGATACCGGTCGGCAGGTGTGCTTGCGCACCCGGTTCCACACCTGGCGGGACGACGTGTGCCGTCGAGGCGGCTTCCGGCGGTGATGTGACGAACTGGTTCACCGACTCCGCAACGCTTTTCGATTGCTCGGGCGCCGACGGGTTGTGGCTGAAAGCTTGCGCTGCGGCCATCAGCAGCTGCGTCGCCTGCTCCGGGTTGCCCGCGGCCTGCTGGATGATCGGGCTCAACTCGGTCAGTGCCGGCAGCCCCGGCATTCCTGGAATCTGTTGAGCGGGAACCGGTGCGGGCGGCGCCGGGTCGGCGGCGGCGTTGGGGGACAGTGCCACGGCGGCGGTCGATGCGATGGCCGCGGCGGCGAATGCGCTGATCAGATTTCTAGCGGTGAACATGGTGTCCTCCCGGTCGTCGATGTTGTTGGTGGCCGGCTAGCGCGCGGTGGCGCTAGCCGGCCGGTAGCGCGGTGTCAGGGCAGGGCGGAAACCGGGAACAGCGACGCGCCGGCCGCCGAGGGCAGCACCGGAGCGGTCGCCAGCGGCAAGGTAGCCGCCGGTGCCGCGGTGAGCGGCAGGGTCGCCGCTGGGGCCGCAGCGGTCGGAATGCCCGCAGCCGATGCCAACCCGCTGGTGAGCGGCGATCCGCCGGTGAACAGCGACGTCAGGTCACCGGGCAGCGACACCTGCTGAGGCAGCGGGAACGGCATCCCGGGGATCTGCGGCAGGTTCAGCTGAGCCTGAGGCAGCATCCCCACGGGATTCGCCGCAGGAGCGGGTGCGGCCGGCGCGGTCAGGCCCGGGAGGCTGAGCCCCGGAGACGACGTGGTGGCCGGAGCGGGCGTACTCAGACCCGGAATGCCCAGGCTGGGTGCGGCCGTCGTGGCCTGGGTCGGCGACGCCAAGCCCGGCAGCAGCGACGAACCCGCGGTCGGGGCGGCAGCTTGCTGCGGCATCTTGATCGACGCGCTGGCCAGCGGCGGCGGGGTGGCCGGCTGGCCGCCCAATGCTCCCGCAACGCTTTGCAGCATCTGCGGCGCCTGAGCCGCGGTGCCGACCAGTTGCTGGCTGATGTCGGGGGTGGGCACCGGCGCCGGGTCGGCGTGGGCTGTGCCCATCAAGCCGCCGAAGAGCAACGCTGCCGACGAGCCCGCCACAACAGCGGTGGCGCGTACGAAGGTCCGAACAGTTGACATGATTCTCCCTGAAACTCGATGACAGGTCCTCGGCGCCGACGATCCGCCTGATGTGGAAGTGACTCAAGTGACACGTGTGGCATTTACTCGACCGTTATGGAATCGAGCGGCGGCGGTGACCGAGCGAGCTCGTTGCGGGAACCGCGGTGCCTGGTGTGCCCGGCGATAGAGTCGTGCAGATCGACACCACCTCAGCCGCTCCGGCGGCCATCTCCAACCGCCGGCGCCTGATCTCACTGGACACGATCGGGCCGGTGCTTTTGGTCGTCAGCGTTGCCGCCCGGCTGGCCTGGACGTATCTGGCGCCCAACGGGGCGAACTTCGTCGACTTGCACGTCTACGTCGGCGGGGCCGCCATGATCGACCACCCGGGCAGCCTCTACCACTACGTCTACGCCGACCAGACGCCGGATTTCCCGCTGCCGTTCACCTACCCGCCGTTCGCGGCCGTGATCTTCTATCCGCTGCACCTGCTGCCGTTCGGCGTGGTCGCGTTCTGCTGGACTGTCGGGACGATGGCCGCGCTCTATGGCGTGGTCCGGATCAGCCAGCGACTGCTGGGTGTCGCGGCCGGGGAGGGCCACCGGCTGGCGATGCTCTGGACGGGGATCGCGATCTGGCTCGAACCGCTGCGCAGCACCTTCGACTACGGGCAGATCAACGTCATACTGGCGCTGGCCACGCTGGCGGCGGTGTTCAGCACCCGATGGTGGTTGTCAGGATTATTACTGGGGACGGCAGCGGGGGTGAAGCTGACGCCCGCGATCGGTGGACTGTATTTCGTCGGTGCCCGCCGGTGGGCCACGGCGGTGTTCTCCGGGGTCGTGTTCCTGGCCACAGTCGGGGTGTCGGTGTTGGTCGTCGGCGATGAAACTCGTTACTACTTCACCGATTTGATCTTCAAGACCGACCGGGTCGGACCGATCTGCACGATCTTCAACCAGTCCTGGCGGGGTGGTATCTGCCGGATCTTCGGCCACGACGCCGGCTACAGTCCGGTGGTGCTGATCGGGATCGCCGTCACCGCAATACTTTCCGTACTTGCTTGGCGCGCAGTGAGCGCCCGTTCGACCGAACAACTCGGTCCGTTGCTGATCATCGAACTGTTCGGGCTGTTGCTCTCGCCGATTTCCTGGACGCACCACTGGGTGTGGCTGGTGCCGTTGATGATCTGGCTGCTACACGGCCCGCTCTCCGACCGTCGCGGCGCGCGCATCCTCGGCTGGATGTGGTTGGCGCTCACCACTATCGGCGTGCCGTGGTTGCTGAGCTTCGCTCAGCCGACCATCTGGCAGAACGGCAGGCCGTGGTACCAGGCCTGGGGCGGGTTGGTCTACATCGTGGCGACGTTGGCCACCCTGGCCTGGATCGCGGCGAGCGGGAGACGCGCGACTACTCGGCAATAATCGCGTCGATGTCGTGCGCCATCGCGACATCCTTTTCGGTGATACCGCCTTCGGAGTGCGTCACCAGCGCAAAAGTCACTGTCCGCCAACGGATGTCAATGTCGGGGTGATGATCTTTTTCCTCGGCGCGTTCAGCTACCCGGCGTACCGCCTCGATGCCGGCGAGAAACGCCGGAAACTTCACCGAACGGCGCAGGGCGCCGTCTTCACGTTCCCAGCCGTTGAGGTCAGGCAGCGCAGCATCTACTTGTTCGTCCGATAACACAGCCATATTTCCGAGCGTACGTGGCTGTGAGTTCGCCCACAGGCGACGGCACCCGATAGCGTCACCGGCGATGCCGAACCAGATCGTGGTCGCCGGGGCCCTGATCGCCGACGCGAGGGTGCTCGTCGCGCAGCGCGTTCGACCGCCGGAGCTGGCCGGTCGTTGGGAGTTGCCGGGCGGCAAGGTTGCCGCGGGTGAGACCGAAGCCGCGGCGCTGGTCCGCGAACTCGCCGAGGAACTCGGCGTCGGAGTGCAGGTTGGCCCGCGTTTGGGCGACGACGTCGTGATCAATGCGACGACGACGCTGCGGGCCTACCACGTCAGCTTGGTCCGCGGGGAGCCCCAGCCGCACGACCACGCGGCGTTGCGCTGGGTGTCGGCGGCGGAGCTGCATGAGGTCGACTGGGTTCCGGCCGACCGGGCGTTTTTAGCAGCGCTGAACAGCATTCTGAGTGCACGCTGACCGCACGCCGGGCCGCACGCTCGGTTTCGCGATCGACGACCTGCACTGCGACAATCACCGGCGTGGATTTCCGAAACGTCGCCATCGTCGCTCACGTCGATCACGGCAAGACGACACTGGTTGATGCGATGTTGCGGCAGTCCGGCGCACTGACCCATCGCGGCGACGACGCCATCGAACGCCTCATGGACTCGGGTGACCTGGAGAAGGAAAAGGGCATCACGATCCTGGCCAAGAACACCGCCGTGCACCGCCAGCACGCGGACGGTTCGATGACCGTCATCAACGTCATCGACACGCCTGGCCACGCCGACTTCGGCGGAGAGGTGGAGCGCGGGCTGTCGATGGTCGACGGCGTGCTGCTGCTCGTCGACGCGTCCGAGGGGCCGCTGCCGCAGACTCGCTTCGTGCTGCGCAAGGCGCTGGCCGCGCACCTGCCGGTGATCCTGGTGGTGAACAAGACCGACCGGCCTGACGCCCGGATCGCCGAGGTCGTCGAGGAGAGCCACGATCTGCTGCTCGACGTCGCCTCCGACCTCGACGAGGATGCCCAGGCGGCCGCCGAGAAGGCGCTCGACCTGCCGACGCTCTACGCCTCCGGACGTGCCGGCATCGCCAGCACCACCGAGCCCGCCAACGGCGAGAACCCCGACGGCGACAACCTGGACCCGCTGTTCGACGTGTTGCTCGAGCACATCCCGCCGCCGCAGGGCGATCCCGAAGCGCCGTTGCAGGCGCTGGTGACCAACCTGGACGCGTCGTCGTTCCTCGGTCGACTGGCCCTGATCCGGATCTACAAGGGACGCATCAAAAAGGGCCAGCAGGTGGCCTGGATGCGCGAGGTGGACAGCCATCCGGTCATCACGAACGCCAAGATCACCGAATTGCTGGTCACCGAGGGCGTCGAGCGCACCCCCACCGACGAGGCCATCGCGGGCGACATCGTGGCTGTAGCGGGCATCCCCGAGATCATGATCGGCGACACACTGGCCGACCCGGATCACGCCCACGCGTTGCCGCGCATCACCGTCGACGAGCCCGCCATCTCGGTGACCATCGGCACCAACACGTCGCCGCTGGCGGGCAAGGTGTCCGGACACAAGCTCACCGCGCGCATGGTCAAGTCGCGGCTGGACGCCGAACTCGTCGGCAACGTGTCGATCAAGGTCGTCGACATCGATCGCCCCGACGCCTGGGAGGTCCAGGGCCGGGGTGAGCTGGCGCTGGCCGTGCTCGTCGAGCAGATGCGCCGCGAGGGCTTCGAGCTGACCGTTGGCAAGCCGCAGGTGGTCACGCAGACCGTCGACGGCAAACTGCACGAGCCCTTCGAGGCGATGACCATCGACTGCCCCGATGAGTTCGTCGGCGCGATCACTCAGCTGATGGCCGCCCGCAAGGGCCGCATGGAGGAAATGACCAACCACGCCGCCGGGTGGGTGCGGATGGACTTCATCGTGCCGAGCCGCGGCCTGATCGGCTTCCGCACCGACTTCCTGACGCTGACCCGAGGCACCGGCATCGCCAACGCGGTGTTCGACGGCTACCGGCCGTGGGCGGGCGAGATCCGCGCCCGACACACGGGTTCGCTGGTGTCGGACCGCAGCGGGTCGATCACTCCGTTCGCGATGATTCAGTTGGCCGATCGCGGCCAGTTCTTCGTCGAGCCCGGCGAAGACACCTACGAGGGCCAGGTGGTGGGTATCAACCCCCGCGCCGAGGACCTCGACGTCAACGTGACGCGCGAAAAGAAGCTCACGAACATGCGCTCGTCGACGGCCGACGTCATGGAAACCCTTGCCCGGCCGCTTGAGCTCGGCCTCGAGCAGGCCATGGAGTTCTGCGCCGAGGACGAGTGTGTTGAGGTGACGCCCGAGGTGGTCCGGGTGCGCAAGCTCGAGCTCACCGCGACGCTGCGGGCACGGGCGAAGGCGCGGGCCAAGGCCCGCGGCTAGCTGCCGGATGCGCGTCGCCGAACAGACGGGCACCGATACCCTGTGGGGCGTGCCGAAACGAGCCCGCCGCGCGTACGCGACCGCCGGGTTGCTGGTTTCGCTGCTGATGTTCGCCGGCTGTACCGTCAGCCCGCCACCGGCGCCACAGAGCACCGAGACCAAACGCAGCACCGCCCCGCCCCCGCAGCGCAAGACGCAGATCATCATGGGCATCGACTCGATCGGCGCCGGGTTCAACCCGCATCTGCTGTCAGATCTGTCCGCGGTCAACGCCGCGGTCAGCGCGCTGGTGCTGCCGAGTGCGTTTCGTCCGGTGGTGGACCCGAGCACCTCGACCGGCTCCCGCTGGGAGATGGACCCGACGCTGCTGACGTCCGCCGTGGTGACCAACGAGAACCCGTTCACGGTGACCTACAAGATCCGTCCGGAAGCGCAGTGGACCGACAACGCGCCGATCGCGGCGGACGACTTCTGGTACCTGTGGCGTCAGATGGTCGG
>NZ_DATNJW010000679.1:0-2831 GCF_035603715.1 Mycobacterium sp.
TTCACCCTGGGCCTTGATGAAGTTGTACATCCAGCTCAAGCCCTCAGCTCGCTTCTCACCACCACGGGCGTAAGCGGCGTACTCTGCGGTCTCGTGCAGCTGGTCGAAGCTGATCGAAACACCCTGCAGCAGAATGTCATCGCTGCGACCGTCCAGATAGGCGTCGGCCACGTAACTCATCAGTCCGAGCTTGGGCGGCAGCATCTTCCCGGTGCGCGAACGGGTGCCCTCGATGGACCAGCTCAGGTTGAAACGCTTCTCCACCACATAGCCGACGTACTCCCGGAGCACGTATTTGTACAGCGGATCGTTGCCGATGTTGCGACGGATGAAGATGGTCCCGGCCCGGCGCATCAGCGGTCCCATCACCCCGAACGCCAAGTTGATACCGGCGAAGACATGGACGGGCGGCAGCCGATTTTCTTGCATTGCCACCGGCATGACCGCGCCGTCGATGTAGGACCGGTGGGAGAACAGCAACACCGCCGGATGAGCTTCCAGCGCGGTGCGCAGCGCCGCCACCTGATACTCGTCGTAGTCGATTTCCCGGTCGAATCCCCGGCTGAACAACCTGCCCAGGACGGAGACCAGGTCGACGGACACTCGGCTCCATCCGGTAGCGAGTTCGTCGAGCATCTCGCCGGCTTTTTCGAGGTCGGCGCCGGGGATCTTCTCCAGGCCGGCGCGAAAGCGCGCGGACGCCATGATCTCTGGCCGCACCAGCCGGGGCGACTTGTACTGCGGCCCCAGGATCCGATATTCGGCGCGTTCCATCGCCAGCAGAGCCCGGCGGGTGACGAAATGCGCGAACTCACGCGGATTGTCGCCGACGGTGATGTCGCGCCACTGCTGACGAAGTTCGGACACCTTGGCAGATTCGCCGGCCACCACTTGGGCGCGGGAACGGTCGGTACGCAGAATGTGGCGCTGCTGACGCTCGCTGGGCCGGTAGGGATTTCGGCCCGGGATCAACGCCGCCACCCGATTCCACGCCGACGCGTCGGCCTGCGGCATCCAGAAGACTCGCACCGGCACAATCGACCGGTCCTCGTCCAACTCGAGTTGCTCGACGAGTTGGGCCATCGCACCGGGCGACGCGTCCCGGTCGGGCAGCGGCAGCACCTCGAGCTTGGTGTCCGGATGGCGGGCACGTTGCTGATCCAGCCACGTGGCAAGCAATTCCGATTCCATCGGCGACGACGCCGACGCCAGCACCAAGGTGTCGTCGCTGGTGCTGAACGAACCCTCGTCGGCAGCCGGGGTGGTCACGATCGCCCCCTCGGCCGAGGTGTACTCGCCTTGGTCGCTTTGCGCGGCGCCGCCTTGGGTTGGGTCGCCTTGGCCGTTTTCTTGGCCGCAGCCTTCGCGGGCGCAGCCTTCTTCGCCGCAGCCTTCTTTGCTACAGCTTTCGCAGGCGCAGCCTTGGCGGGTACAGCTTTGGCGGCGGCTTTCGCGGGCGCGGCTTTGGCGGCCTTGCGCGGCGCCTTCTTTCGGTACACATCGTGGTTGGGCAGCTCGTCGACGGGCCAGTCGCCCAACGTGTCCACGTAGAGTTGGCGCACTTCGGCGATCCGATCCGACAGCGTCTCAACTGTCCAGTCGCTCACCGAGATCGGCGGAAACACCGCAACATCCACCGTGCCCGGATTCATCGTTGTGGAGTTGCGCGCGGCGATGATCTCGGCGTTGCGGATCACGATCGGCACGACCGGTATTCCGACCGCCATCGCCATCCGGAAAGGCCCCTTCTTGAACGGCCCGACGCTGGTGGTGTCCAACCTGGTGCCCTCCGGCGCGATCATGATGGACAGCCCTTGCCGGGCCCGCTCCTCGACCTGGTGCAGCGACTCCACCGCAGCGGTCGGGTTGTCCCGGTCGATGAATACCGAGTCCAGAACCTTGCCGAGCGTGCCCATGATCGGATCGCTTTCGAGTTCCTTCTTGCCGACGGCTACCCAGTTGTCGCGGATCAGCGCGCCGACGATGACCGGGTCGGCCTGGTTGCGGTGGTTGAAGATGAACACCGCGGGCCGCTCGGCGGTCAGATTCTCCTCGCCCAGAATGTTGAGTTCCACACCGCTGGCGGTCAATAACAGCTGCGACCAGGTCGCCGTGAAGAAGTTGACGCCGCGGCGCCTGCTTCCGGTCAGCAGGCCGATCCCCAGCGCGCCGGCGGCGACCGGAACCACCGAGCCGACCCCGGCCAGGGTGCGCAGTTGCGCGGTAATGCCGCCGCCGCTGCGACTGGTGAACCGCAGAATCGGCCAGCCACGCCGCTTGGCGACGGCCGCCATCTTGCCTTCCGGGTTGGTCGGCCGCGGATTGCCGACCAGATACATCAGCGCGACGTCTTCGTCACCGTCGGCGTAGAAATAGCTGTCCTTGAGGTCAATTCCATTCTCACCGGCGAACTTCTGCACCGCGGCGGCCTTGCCCGGTCCCCACAAAATCGGCTTGACCACGCCGCCGGTCAGAATTCCGTCGTCGTTGGTTTCGAATTTGTTGGTGAGCGTGTTGACGATGCCGAGGAACTTGGCCACCGGGGCGACCTGGATGGTCAGCGCCGACGAACTGAGCACCACGGTGTGCCCGCGAGCCAGGTGGGCGCGCACCAATTCGCGCATCTCCGGGTAGATCCGCGACTCGATCCGCTGGACGAACAGCCGCTCGCCGATCTCGTCCAAATCGCTCAATATCCGACCACGCAGCGCTCCCGAGGCCTTGCTGATCAGCTCTTCGAATTCGATGCGCCCGAATTGATGATTCAGCCCGGCGGTGACCATGCTGACCAGTTCGCCGACGCCCATGTCGCGGCGCCGCAACCGCTCCTG
>NZ_DATNJW010000680.1:0-8972 GCF_035603715.1 Mycobacterium sp.
CGCCGACGCCACCACGGGCACCATCAACGCGCTCTACACCCCGCAATTCTGGAAATTCCTCACCAGCGGCCTGCTCGGTCTGCGCCGCGGCACCGATCCCGGTGATCTGCTGACGCTGGCCGACGAGTACTACGGCCGCGACGCCAAGGGGCACTACAACGGTTCGCAGGACGCCTTCAACGCGATCCGTTGCGTCGATGCGCCGGAGCCGACCGATCCGGCGGTGTGGGCCGACACCGATCGGCAGATACGTCAGGTCGCGCCGTTCACGTCCTACGGAGAGTTCACCGGCCATGCGCCGCGCGACCTGTGCGCATTGTGGCCGGTGCCCGCGACGTCATCGCCGCATCCGGCCGCGCCGGTAGCGCCCGGCAAGGTCGTCGTCGTGTCCACCACCCACGACCCGGCCACCCCCTATCAGGCCGGGGTCGATCTGGCCCATCAACTCGGCGCTGACCTGATCACCTTCGAAGGCACCCAACACACGGTGACGTTCAACGGAAACGACTGCGTGGACGGCGCGGTGGTGCGCTACTTGGTCGACGGCGTCGCGCCGGGAAACTTAAGGTGCTAAGCCTCGTCGGTAACACAAACTTAACGGTGAATGCCTACTGTTCCAGATATGGATCGACAAAAGGAATTCGTGCTCCGCACGTTGGAGGAGCGGGACATCCGATTCGTCCGGCTGTGGTTCACCGACGTGCTCGGTTTCCTCAAGTCGGTCGCGATTGCGCCGGCCGAGCTTGAGGGTGCCTTCGAAGAAGGCATCGGCTTCGACGGGTCCTCTATCGAGGGCTTTGCCCGGGTTTCGGAGTCCGACACTGTCGCGCATCCCGACCCGTCGACCTTTCAGGTGCTGCCCTGGACGACTCGTAGCGGCCACCACCACTCGGCGCGAATGTTCTGCGACATCACCATGCCCGACGGCTCGCCGTCGTGGGCCGACCCGCGCCACGTCCTGCGCCGCCAGCTAGGCAAAGCCAACGACCTGGGCTTCTCCTGCTACGTGCATCCCGAGATCGAGTTCTTCCTCTTGGAGCCCGGCCCCGAAGACGGATCTGTGCCGATCCCCGCCGACAACGCCGGCTACTTCGACCAGGCCGTGCACAGCGCCTCGAACTTCCGCCGGCACGCGATCGACTCCCTGGAATCGATGGGCATCTCGGTGGAATTCAGCCACCACGAAGGCGCGCCCGGCCAGCAGGAGATCGACCTTCGCTTCGCGGACGCGCTGTCGATGGCCGACAACGTGATGACATTCCGCTACGTCATCAAAGAGGTTGCGCTGAACGAGGGATCGCGGGCGACCTTCATGCCCAAGCCGTTCGGTGAATACCCCGGCTCGGCGATGCACACCCACATGAGTCTGTTCGAGGGCGAGGTCAACGCCTTCCACAGCCCGGACGATCCGCTGCAGCTTTCCGATGTCGCCAAGTCGTTCATTGCCGGGATCCTCGAGCACGCCAGCGAGATCAGCGCCGTCACCAACCAATGGGTCAACTCCTACAAGCGGCTGGTGCTCGGCGGCGAGGCGCCCACCGCCGCGTCGTGGGGCGCGGCCAACCGGTCGGCCTTGGTCCGCATCCCGATGTACAGCCCGAACAAGACCTCGTCGCGACGCATCGAGGTACGCAGCCCCGACTCGGCCTGCAATCCGTACCTGGCGTTCGCCGTGCTGCTGGCGGCCGGGCTGCGCGGCGTGGAGAAGGGGTACGTCCTGGGCCCGCAGGCCGAGGACAACGTCTGGGACCTCACTGCCACGGAACGGCGGGCGATGGGTTATCGCGAGCTGCCGTCCAGCCTTGATGAAGCGCTGCGAGCGATGGAGGGCTCTGAGCTCGTCGCGGAAGCGCTGGGGGAGCACGTCTTCGACTTCTTCCTGCGAAACAAGCGCGCAGAGTGGGCGAACTACCGCCGTCACGTCACGCCCTATGAGCTGAAGACCTATCTTTCGCTGTAGCCGGTCTCGGTGGCCCGCTCAAACACCGGGTCGATCTGCGCTACCGTCGAGGGCGTGAATCAGCCCGTAACCGAACGGTCGAAGGTGCCCAGTGTGGGCCGACTCGGGTTGGTCGACGACCGCGCAAACGCGAATTTGGCTCAGCTGGGTTGGAATACCGAAGGATGCGTCGACGTGCTCTGGTCGCTGTCGCGCGCACCAGACGCCGACGCCGCCCTGTGCGCGACGATCCGGCTGGCCGAGGCGCTCGGCGACGGCTGGGCAGAGCTCAACGCGGCACTGGCCACCGATCGCGGACTGCGCGGCCGGCTGTTCGGTGTGCTCGGATCGTCGCTGGCGTTGGGAGATCACTTAGTCGCCAACCCGCAGTCGTGGCATCTGTTGCGGGGCGATGTGAAGCTGCCCTCGACCGAACAACTGCGCGCCGGATTTGCCGAGTGCGTATCTGAACCCCCAACCGCCGCAGGCTCGGTGGTGTGGCGGCTGCGCGCTCACTACCGCGACCGGCTGTTGGTTTTGGCCGCGCTGGATCTGGCGCCGACCGTCGAAAACGAGCCGGTGTTGTCCTTTCGGGCCGTCGGCGCCCACCTGGCCGACATGGCCGATGCCGCGTTGGCGGCGGCGCTGTCCGTCGCTGAGATCACGGTGTGTGGGGACGCCACGCCGCCTCGGATTGCGGTCATCGCCATGGGGAAATGTGGTGCGCGCGAACTGAATTACGTCAGCGACGTCGACGTGATCTTCGTTGCCGAACCCGCCGATCAGGTGTCCGCGCGGATAGCCGGCGAGATGATGCGGCTGGCCTCGGACGCCTTCTTCCAGGTTGACGCCGGCCTGCGACCGGAAGGCCGCCACGGCGAGCTGGTTCGCAGCCTCGACTCGCATATCGCCTATTACCAGCAGTGGGCGAAGACCTGGGAGTTTCAGGCGTTGCTGAAAGCCCGGCCCGCGGCCGGCGACGCCGAACTGGGCAAGCAGTACATCGAAACGTTGATGCCGATGGTCTGGAATGCTTGCGAGCGGGAGGATTTCGTCACCGAAGTCCAGGCCATGCGGCGACGGGTAGAGCAACTAGTGCCCGCCGACGTGCGCACCCGCGAGATCAAACTCGGCAGCGGCGGGCTGCGGGACGTCGAATTCGCGGTGCAGCTCTTGCAGCTCGTGCATGGCCGTAACGATCAGTCGCTGCATGTGGCGTCGACGGTCGATGCGCTGGCCGCACTGGGCGCCGGCGGCTACGTGGGTCGCGACGACACGGCCAATCTGACTGCCTCCTACGAATTTCTCCGGTTGCTTGAACATCGCCTGCAGTTGCAGCGACTCAAGCGCACGCACATGTTGCCCGCATCCGACGACGAGGAGTCGATGCGCTGGCTGGCCCGGGCGGCTCATGTGCGGCCCGACGGCACCCACGACGCGCTGGGCGTGTTGCGCGAGGAACTGAAACGTCACCACATGCGGGTATCCCGGCTGCACGCGAAGTTGTTCTACCAGCCGCTGCTGGAATCGCTTGTGCCGGAAGGCCTGGAGTTCGCCCAGGGAATGACGCCGGCGGCCGCGGAGCGCCAGCTGGCCGCACTCGGCTACGAGGCTCCACAAAGCGCGCTCAGCCACCTGTCCGCGTTGATCAACCAGAGCGGCCGCCGTGGCCGGGTGCAGTCGGTGCTGTTGCCCCGACTGCTTGATTGGCTTTCCGATACCCCCGATCCGGACGGCGGTCTGCTGGCCTACCGCCGGATCAGCGAGGTGATGGTCGCTCACCGTTGGTATCTGTCCACGCTGCGCGATAAGCCCTCGGTCGCCAAGCGACTGATGCATGTGCTCGGAACGTCGGCCTATGTGCCCGAACTCTTGATGCGCGCGCCGGAGGTCGTCCAGAACTACAGCGACGGCGCGTCGGGCCCCAAGCTGCTCGAGGTCGACCCCGAGGCGGTGGCCGGTGCGCTGGTGGCCTCGGCGGGTCGGCAAAGCGATCCGGTTCGGGCCATCGCGGTTGCGCGTTCGCTGCGGCGGCGTGAGCTGGCCCGTGTTGCCTCGGCCGATCTGCTGGGCATGCTCGACGTCACCGACGTGTGTGCCGCGCTCACCGCGGTCTGGGTCGCGGTTTTACAGGCCGCCCTGGAGGCGGTGATTCGGGCCAACCTTCCGGGAAGCGGCGACGCGCCGGCCGCCATCGCCGTCATCGGGATGGGCCGGCTCGGCGGCCGCGAGCTGGGCTACGGATCCGACGCCGATGTGCTGTTCGTTTGCGAGGCGGCCGACGGGGTGCAGGACTCCGACGCGGTGCGCTGGGCGGTCACCGTGGCTGAGCAGATTCGCGCGCTGTTGGGGACCCCCAGCGCCGACCCGCCGTTGGAGGTCGACGCCAATCTGCGCCCCGAGGGTCGCAGCGGTCCGCTGGTCCGCACCCTCGCGTCGTACGCCGCCTACTACGAGCAGTGGGCCCAGCCGTGGGAGATCCAGGCGCTATTGCGGGCCGACGCGGTGGCAGGCGACCCTGATCTGGGTCGGCGGTTCTTGCACATGGCCGACAAGACGCGCTACCCCTCCGGTGGAGTGTCGGCGGAGGCGGTCCTCGAGATCCGGCGGATGAAGGCGCGCGTCGACTCCGAGCGGCTCCCGCGCGGCGCCGACCCGAAAACCCACACCAAGCTGGGACGCGGGGGATTGGCCGACATCGAATGGGCCGTGCAGCTGCTCCAACTGCGCTATGCCAGCGAGATCGCTGCGCTGCACAACACCTCGACGCTGGCGAGCCTGGACGCCGCCGCCGAGGCCGCCCTGATCACCACCGAAGACGCGGCCCTGTTGCGGGAGGCATGGCTGACCGCGACGCGGGCCCGCAACGCGCTGGTGCTGGTTCGCGGCAAGCCCACCGACCAGTTGCCCGGGCCCGGCCGCCTGCTCAACACCGTTGCCGTCGCCGCCGGCTGGGCGAAGAACGGGGACGGCGGCGAGTTCCTGGACAACTATCTGCGGGTGACTCGGCGCGCAAAAGCCGTCGTGCACAAGATCTTCGACGAATAAGCCAGCCCCGGCCGCGGTACGCCGAATGACTCGGTGTTAGTAAAGACAGATAGGCCGGCTAGTCAAGAACGCCCGCCACTAGGCCAGGAGGCGGGTTCGGTGGAGATCCCCACGTACGAGGTGATGAGCGGCGACGAGCACGATCGGCTGGCCGGGTTGTATGGCCCGCTGACCGAAGAAGTGCGCGAACTCATCGACGCCACCATCCGCACTGAGGCCGACCAGGATGCCATCGACGCCGCGAGAGCCGCGATCCAGGCCGCCACGGACGCGCTGCGTAGCAGACAGCGCGATGAAACGAAGGTGGTGCGTCACGCGGTGGGAAATCGGCCCATCGTCTGGACCAACGCGGTGATCGGCCTGCGCAACCCGATCGCGCCGCCGCTCGTCATCCAGCACAACGACGACAACACCCAATGTTGGAGTGAGTTCACCCTTGGCGGGGCATACGAGGGGCCGCCAGGGCTGGTGCACGGTGGCGTGTGCGCGCTAGTGCTCGACCACGTACTCGGCGAAGCCGCCAGTCAGGGCCTGACCAAACCGCTGTTCACCGGGACGCTCACCCTGCGATTCGTGCGGGGCACGCCGCTGGGCAGGCTTCGCGCCGAAGCCGGGGTGGAGCGCACCGAAGGCATCAAATCCTTTGTCTCCGGCCATCTTTCCGACGCCGAGGGAATCACCGTCGAGGCCGAAGGAATCTTCATCAAGCCATCGTGGGCGCGGGATGCCGAATGAAGTTCTACGTCAGCAGCGCATTTCTCAATACCCGCGAGATCGTCGAGATCGCCAAGGCCGCCGACGACCTCGGTTATGACGGCATCGGTATCCCCGACCACATCGTCAATCTGGAGACGTTGAAAACCCCGTATCCCTACACCAAGGACGGGCAGCGGCGCTGGCAAGCGTTCACTGAATGGCCCGACCCCTGGGTGCTCGCCGGCGCGCTCGCGCAGGTCACCACGCGGCTGCGGTTCGTCACCACGGTCTACATCCCGGCCATGCGGAATCCCTATTCGGCGGCCAAAGCCATTGGCACGGCGGCATATCTCGCCGACGGGCGCATCGAGCTCGGCGTCGGGGTCGGCTGGTGTGAAGAAGAGTTCGACCTGATGGAGCAACGCTTCTCCGCACGGGGCAGACGCACCGACGAGATGCTCGACCTGATGCGGACGCTGTGGTCGCCGGACTGGACGGAATTTGACGGCGAGTTCTATCAAACCCCGAAGCTGGAGATGCAGCCGACGCCGCCGCGGATACCGATCTACGTCGGCGGGCTCAGTGAAATCGCGTTGCGCCGCGCCGCGCGCTACGACGGTTGGATCGGCGACCTGATCAACACCGATCACGCTATCGCGTCGGTGGCCAGGTTGCGTGAACTGCGAGCCGAAAATGGTTTGACGATGGACGATTTCACTGTTCTTACGCCGCTGACCGATGCATTCACCATCGCCCATTACCAGCGTGCCGAGGACGCCGGCATCACCGGCATCATCACGATGCCGTGGATGTTCTATTCCGGGGCGGATGCCACGCTCGCCGAGAAGGTCGACGGGATGAAGCGATTCCGCAAGGACCTCGCTCTCGACGGGTGATCGGAGTCGGTGGACGAAAAAGCGTTCCCACTCGTCCGTGAATGCCCTAACGTGACGGGGGTGGAGCTACACGGAAATCCCGAGCTGGTGCCCGTAGAGGCACTGCGGTCAGGTGACCCGATTACCGACGTCCATGGCGGCGGTCAGCACTACATCGTCCTGGAGTCGAAATCTTTCGATGAGAGCTGCGTTGTCCTCGAGCTCGAGTCGAAAGCTCACGATCAACTCCGGGTGATCGAGATGTCGTTCCCGACCGGCTACTACATGGGCAGGTCGCCGCGGCACATCCTGTGACCTGGTGTCGGAGGTATCACCCCGGACCTGGTGACAGCCGGCGATCGTCGCTGCCTGCATGATGAGAGCCATGCCGGAAATCAGGCCGTATCGCATCGACGTCGCCGCCGCCGTTCTGGACGATCTCAAGGAGCGCCTGGCGCGCACCCGATGGCCGGAGGCGGAGACCGTCGACGACTGGAGCCAGGGCATCCCGCTGAGCTACACCCGCGAGCTGGCCGACTACTGGGCCAATGGCTACGACTGGCGTTCGCGGGAAGCCGCGCTGAACCGCTTCGACCAGTACGTCACCGAAATCGACGGGCTGGACATCCATTTCATCCATCAGCGGTCGCCGCACGACGACGCGCTGCCCCTGGTGATCACCCACGGCTGGCCCGGTTCGGTGGTGGAGTTCCACAAGGTGATCGAGCCGCTGGTCAACCCGCCGTCGGGCCGCGCGCAGGATGCCTTCCACGTGATCTGCCCGTCGCTGCCGGGCTACGGTTTTTCCGGCAAGCCCACCGGCACCGGCTGGGGCGTCGAGAAGATCGCCGAGGTCTGGGAGACGCTGGTCGGCCGGCTCGGCTACGACCGCTACGGCGCGCAGGGTGGTGACTGGGGTGCGGCGGTGACGACGCAGATCGGCCGCAACGGCGGTCATTGCGTGGGGATCCACTTGAACATGCCGATCGCCAAGCCGGTCGCCGGCTCCGGTGAAGTCAGCGAGGACGACCAGCAGGCGCTGGCCGCGTACGTGGAGCATCGGAAGTGGGGCACCGGCTATTCCAAACAGCAGTCCACCAGGCCGCAGACGCTCGGCTATGGACTGGTCGACTCGCCGGTGGGGCAGCTGGCGTGGGTCGTCGAGAAGTTCTGGGCGTGGTCGCAGTGCGACGGGCATCCCGAGAATGTGCTCACCAAAGACGAATTGCTCGACAACGTGATGCTGTATTGGGTCACTGGCAGCGGCGCATCCTCAGCCCGCCTGTACTGGGAGAGCTTCAACAGGTTTGTCACCGATGGCCGTGTCGAGCTGCCCACTGGAGTCGCCGCGTTTCCGAAGGAAATCCTGCGTACCCCGCGGAGCTGGTGCGAGGCCGCCTACAACGTCACGCACTGGACGACGATGCCACGCGGCGGGCACTTCGCCGCCTTCGAGCAGCCGGAGTTGTTCGTCGACGACGTTCGGGCGTTCTTCGCGACGGTACGATAAAGCTCAGCGCCGCAATCGACTTCGGCGGCTCGACAGGCCCCGGCGCATGGGCCACCGACTTCGGTGCGCGTCCAACGCGTAGGGACCACCGCCGGCGAAGATCAGCAACAGGAAAGCGAAGCAGAACATCACGGCGTCCTCGCCGTGGTTGTTGATCGGGAAAAAGCCATGCGGCAGATGGACGGTGAAGTATGCGAACGCCATTTCCCCTGAAGCCAGGAAGGCGGCAGGCCGGGTGAACAGGCCGAGGGTGATCAGCGCACCGGTGACAGCTTCGATCCAGCCGGCGTAGTAGTCGGGCCATTGACCTACCGGCGCGACATGACCCGCCGCCGGCCAGCCGATGAGCCCGGACAGGCCGTGGCTGAGAAACAGCAACCCGAACATCACCCGAAACACTGACAAGGCCGTCGGCCAATACGAGTTCAGCCGCGCTTCGAGATTTTGCGCCATGCGCAGACGATAGTGCCTAGAGCTGAATCCAGGCCGACTTGGTCTTCATGTACATGTCGATGCCCTCTTTGCCGAACTCGTGGCCCCAGCCGGACTGCTTGTGGCCGCCGAAGGGTACGTCGTGGTCGAAGACCAACTGGCAGTTCACCTGGACGCTGCCGGCATGCAGGCGCTTGAGCATCCGATGGGCACGGCCGACGTCCTGGGTCCAAGCGGTGGCCGCCAGGCCGTAAGTGGTGTCGTTGGCCATCGCCACGGCCTCGTCCTCGTCGTCGAACGGCAGGATGCTGACCACCGGGCCGAAGATCTCCTGTTGGTAGAGCCGCATGGCCGGGTCGACGTTGGTCAACACGGTCGGGTGGACGAAGTAACCCTTGCGGTCCAGGCGGTGGCCGCCGGTGACCACCTCGACACCCTCGGTTTTGCCCTCGTCGATGAAGCCCATCACGCG
>NZ_DATNJW010000681.1:0-14066 GCF_035603715.1 Mycobacterium sp.
CGCCCGCGTCGAGGATCAGCGGCACGTTCGCGCGCTCGCGGATCAGCCGCAGGTTGTACGTGTTCAGCAGGCCCATGCCGGAGCCGATCGGCGAGCCCAGCGGCATCACCGCCGCGCATCCGGTGTCCTCCAGCCGGCGGGCCAGCGCCGGATCGTCGTTGGTGTAGGGCAGCACGACGAAGCCGTCGTCGACCAATTGCTCTGCCGCCCGGACCAACTCGACCGCATCGGGCAGCAGGGTGCGTTCGTCGGCGATCACTTCGAGCTTGACCCAGTTGGTGTTCAGCGCCTCGCGGGCCAGCTGCGCGGTGAGCACCGCCTCGGCGGCGCCGCGACAGCCCGCGGTGTTGGGCAGCGGTGTGATGCCCAGTCGGCTCAACAGATCGAGCATGCCGGTGCCGCCCTCGGCGTCGACGCGGCGCATCGCGACGGTGGTCAGCTCGGTGCCCGATGCGACCAGGGCTTCTTCGAGGACCGCAAGGTTCGCCGCTCCGCCGGTGCCCATGATCAACCGAGACGTGAAGCTGCGCCCGGCGATGGTCAGTTTCGAGTCAGCCACCCTGCACCGCCGTCACCACTTCGATATTTGCCCCGTCGGAAAGCGCTGTGGCCCAGCTGGATCGCGGTAGGACCGCTTGGTCGACCGCGACCGCGATGCCGCGGTCCGGGTAGCCCAGCGACTGCAGCAGCGCCGCAACTGTGGTGTGGTCGTCGACCTCGAGGTCGTCGGCGTTGACACGAATAATCACGTGCGGGCTCCAACCGGGATGAGTTCGGACACAATCTGTTCAGCCGTCCACGGCGCCAGCAGGAAACCGGATCGCCCGTGGCCGGCGGCGATCAGAGTCCGGGTATCCAGGCGTCCCACCAGGGGCAGGTTGTCCGGCGTCATCGGACGCAGGCCGGCGATGCACTCCGCCAGCTCGTACTCGCCGAGCGCCGGCATGACCGTGCACGCGTCGTCGAGCAGATCCCGCACACCGGACACCGTAGGTGCGGTGTCGCGACCGTGCTCGTACTGGGTCGCGCCGACCACCACGCCGTCGGCGCGTGGCACCACATAAACCGGACGGCTGTGCACCCGAGCTCGAATTACTCTTTGCGGCAACGGCATACACCCCTTCCGCCAACGCAACCTCAGCACTTCACCCTTCACCGGCCGAATCGGCAGACCCGGCCACAGGGCCGGCGCATCGATTCCGTTGGCGATCACGACCGCGTCGGCATGCACCGCGTCCAGATCGGCAACCGGGCCGTCCCAGTCGACGCCCAGTTGATCGCACGCCGCCGACAGCCCGTCGAGCAGCGCGCGATTGTCCACCGCGAGCTCGGTGGGTGCCCGGAAGCCATGCCGAATACCTTGCGCCAGCATCGGTTCCACGTCGCGCACTGCCGATTCCCAGATGACTGGATGCCCTTGCGCGGACAACCAGTCGGCAACCGTGCGCAGGTCTGCGACGTCGGCACGGTCGATCGCGACCACCAAGGACTCCCGCGCGGTGATCACCTGGCCGGGTAGGCCGTCGGTGTATCCGCCCTGCTGCCAGAGCCGTAGCGACTCCAAACCCAGCCGCAGCAGGCGCTCCTCGCCGGGCCAGCCTTCGCTGTGCGGTGCCAGCATGCCGGCGGCTACCCACGACGCACCGGGCCGGCCGGACCGATGCACTCGCACCGACCAACCGGCTTGGGCTGCGCGGCGCGCCACGGACAGCCCGATGACGCCGCCGCCGATGACGGCCAGCGTTCCCGAGTCCGATGGCATCTCCGCTCCCTTCGCCGGCATGATCCGGATCAGGTGTGACGGTAAGGACAGGTAGTCGTGTCCACTCTCAGCCCCCGTGCCCGGGACTCCCGTGTCGACTCCAAAGGGTAGTCGCTAGCGTCGCGGTGTGCATCAACCGATCGACCGGCTCGCCACCGCGCGTCTTTATCTGTGCACCGATGCGCGCCGCGACCATGGCGATCTGGCCGAATTCGCCGACGCGGCGCTGGCCGGCGGGGTCGACGTCATTCAACTGCGTGACAAGGGCTCGGCCGCTGAGCACCGGCTGGGCCCGCTCGAGGCCCGCGACGAATTGGCGGCGTTGGAGGTGCTCGCCGACGCGGCGCGGCGGCATGGCGCGCTGCTGGCCGTCAATGACCGCGCCGACATCGCCCGTGCCGCCGGCGCCGCCGTGCTGCACCTGGGCCAACACGACCTGCCGCTGAACGTGGCGCGCGAGATCGTCGGCCCGGACACGGTGATCGGTCGTTCCACCCACGATCGTCAGCAGGTCGGCGCGGCGGTCACCGAGGACGTCGACTATTTCTGCGTCGGGCCGTGTTGGCCGACCCCGACCAAGCCCGGACGCACCGCGCCCGGGCTGGCGCTGGTGCGGGCCACCGCCGAGCTGGCATGCGACAAACCCTGGTTCGCCATCGGCGGCATCGACGTGGATCGACTGCCGGAGGTGCTGGACGCCGGCGCGCGGCGCATCGTCGTCGTCCGGGCTATCACCGGCGCGGAGGATCCCCGAGCCGCGGCGGAGCAGCTCAGTTCGGCACTTGCAGCAGCGAGCTGATCCGGGAGCTCAGCTGCGACGGAGCCTGATCTGGGTGGCCCGCGGTGCACCACACGAAGACCCCTTGCTCGACCTCGACCGTGCGCGGCAGGCTGCGCCGCAGCTCGTCGTCCTGGTGTAGCGGCAGGGCCTCCTGCGCCGTCCGCAAGCGCTGCCAACTGGCCGCGAACCCGGGATGTAACGGCAGGGCGGCCACCTCGTCTTCACCGACCCAGCGCATCTCGGCGCTCTCGTGATTGGCTTCGGTCTGCAGCAGTTCAGCCGCATCAGCGACGACCGTCGTGTACGTCCAGTGGGTGCCGCTCGCCTCGGCGGTGATCACGGTTCCCCGTACCGACAGCAGCTCGCCGGGCAAACCGGCCTCCTCGTGGGCTTCCCGGACGGCCGCCTCCTCGGCGGTCTCGTGGCTGTCGCGGGCACCGCCCGGCAGACCCCATGTTCCGCCCTGATGGCTCCACGGCGCCCGGTGCTGCAGTAACACCGCCGGGGTGCCGTCACGCAACGGCGCCCGGAGCAACAAGCCCGCCGCGCCGAACCGTCCCCAGTAGGGGTTGCCGGTGTCGGACACCACCCATCCGTCACCGTCGCCGCGCACGCGTTCAGGATAAGCAGCACTCGATGCCAACGCCGCCGTGTGTCGCGGGCGGGTAACAAGTCGGGAAATCTGAGTGGGCAGGTCCCCGCATCTCAGCAAAACACTCTTAGACTTCGCTTATACAGTTCATTACAAGCATGCTGGGAAAGATGAGGTCCGAAAAGACGTGACCGTTGAGTTGGCGCACCCGTCGACTGAGCCGCTTGGTTCGCGGTCGCCGATTGAGCCGGCCCACCCCCGCTGGTGGTTCGTTGCCACGACGCCGGGTCGCATTCTGTCCATCGGTCTCGTTCTGGCAATCCTCGGCGGGCTGAGCGCGTTCGCCACGTCGACCACGATCAACCAGCGACAGCACGCGCTGACCACCGTGCTGAACCACACCGAGCCGCTGGCCTTCGCGGCCGGGCGGCTGTACACCACGCTGTCGGTGGCCGACGCGGCCGCGGCGACCGCCTTCATCGCGCAAGCCGAGCCGCGTGCCGTCCGGCAGCGCTACGAGCAGGCGATCACCGACGCCGCAGTGGCGGTGACCAGGGCGTCCAGCGGTCTGACCGATGAACCGCTGGTGCAGTTGCTCGGCAGAGTCAACGCTGAGTTGGCGGTGTACACCGGGCTGATCGAAATCGCCCGGACCAACAACCGGGCCGGTAACCCCGTCGGCTCGTCGTACCTGTCCGAAGCCTCCACGCTGATGCAGTCGGCGATCTTGCCGGACGCCGCGCGGCTGTACAGCGAGACCTCGGAGCGGGTGGACACCGAAACCACGGCCTCCACCCAGATCCCGGCTCCGGTGATCCTCGTCGTCCTCGCGACGGCGGTGTTCGGCTCCTTCTCGCACCGCTGGCTGGCCCGGCACACCAACCGGCGGATCAACCCCGGTCTTGTCGCCGGTGCACTCGCGATTCTCGTTATGGTGGTCTGGGTGGGTACCGCGCTGGCCATTTCCACTGCCGGTAGCCGTAGCGCGAAAAACACTGCGGCAGAGTCACTGAAGACCATCACCAACATGTCCATCAGTGCGCAGCAGGCGCGCGCCGACGAGACCTTGTCGCTGATTCGGCGCGGGGATGAAGAGACCCGCAAGCAATCCTTCTATGAACGCATCGACGCCATGCACAAGCAGCTCGACCAATACCTCGCCCGCCAGGACGCCGTCGACAAGGGCGACCTGCAGGATGCCGCTCAACTGCTGGCTCAGTGGCGGCGGGCCGACGATCGAATCAACGCCTACATCTCGGTCGGTAATTATCGGGCCGCGACGCAGGTGGCCCTGGGTAGCGGAGAGAACGACTCCACGCCCGCGTTCGACAAACTCGACCGCGCACTGGTGAAGGCCATGGAGCAGAGCCGTCACGAACTACGCGACGACGTCCTCAACGCCCGGCGGGGACTGTCCGGCGCCACAGTCGGCGCCATCGTGCTCAGCCTGGGCGCGGCCGTCGCCGTCGCTCTCGGGTTGTGGCCTCGACTAAGCGAGTACCGATGACCACGCGGCCGCTCCGAATCCTGTGCGCCGCCCTGACGGCGGCCGCGATTCTGGCCGGCTGCAGCGAAACCGGTTCCATGTTGGTGGCCCCTGCCCCGACGCTGGCGCCGCCCACCCCGGCCGGTATGCAGGAGATGCCCCCGCAACCGCCGCTGCCGCCGGACAAGACCGCCGACAACTGCAACCCCACCGCCAGCCTGCGCCCGTTCGACAATCCGGCTGACGCCGACGCCGCAGTGGCCGATATTCGCGCCCGCGGCCGGCTGATCGTCGGCCTGGACATCGGCAGCAACCTGTTCAGCTTCCGCGATCCGATCACCGGCGAAATCGTCGGCTTCGACGTCGACATCGCCGGCGAGGTGGCCCGCGACATCTTCGGTAACCCATCGCAAGTCGAGTATCGGATCCTGTCGTCCGACGAGCGCATCACCGCGCTCCAGAAATCGGAAGTCGACATCGTCGTCAAGACGATGACCATCACCTGCGAGCGGCGCAAGCAGGTCAACTTCTCCACCGTCTACCTCGATGCCAGCCAGCGCATCCTGGCCTCGCGCGACTCCCCCGTGACCAAACCGGCGGACCTGTCCGGAAAGCGGGTCTGCGTGGCGAAGGGCACGACGTCGCTGCACCGGATTCGCGAGATCTCGCCACCGCCGATTGTGGTCGAGGTGGTGAACTGGGCCGACTGCCTGGTGACGTTGCAGCAGCGTCAGGTCGACGCGGTCAGCACCGACGACTCGATTCTTGCCGGGCTGGTCTCCCAGGACCCGTACCTGCACATCGTCGGGCCCAACATGGGCACCCAGCCTTACGGCATCGGGGTCAAGCTCGAGAACACCGGACTCGTTCGTTTCGTCAACGGCACTCTGGAACGCATCCGCCGCGATGGAACTTGGAATGCGCTGTACCGCAAATGGTTAACGGTACTCGGGATTGCACCGGCCCCGCCGAGCCCGAGGTACGAGGACTGATGACCGAGCAACCGGTGGACCCGGAAAGCCAGGACCTGGACGACGTCGGTCCGGGAACTCAACCCGCCGACGCGATGGTGGACTCGTCCTCTCAGGGCCGCCCACAGGCCACCCAGGCGATCTTCCGGCCCGACTTCGACGATGACGACGATGACTTCGCCCTGCACAGCGCCGACACCACGCCGCGGGAGCGGGCTAAGTCGACGACGCGGGCTCCGGTGCGACGGCTGGGCGGTGGACTCGTAGAAATTCCGCGGGTGCCCGACATCGATCCGCTCGAAGCGTTGATGCCCAATCCGGTTGTGCCAGAATCCAAACGGTTCTGCTGGAACTGCGGACGGCCGGTCGGCCGATCCAGCAAGGAAGGCAAGGCGCTGTCGGAGGGCTGGTGCCCATACTGCGGAAGCCCGTATTCTTTCCTGCCGCAACTGAATCCGGGCGCCGTCGTCGCAGGCCAGTATGTGATCAAGGGCTGCATCGCGCACGGCGGACTGGGCTGGGTGTATCTGGCGCTCGATCGCAACGTCAACGATCGCCCGGTGGTGCTCAAAGGCCTGGTGCATTCCGGTGATGCCGAAGCACAGGCGATCGCGATGGCCGAGCGGAGGTTCCTCGCCGAGGTTGTGCACCCCTCGATCGTGCAGATCTTCAACTTCGTCGAGCACACCGACCAGCACGGCGAACCCGTGGGCTACATCGTCATGGAGTACGTCGGTGGCCAGTCACTCAAACGTCGCAAGGGCGACCGGCTGCCGGTCGCCGAAGCGATCGCGTATGTGCTGGAAATCCTTCCGGCGCTGAGCTATCTGCACTCCATCGGTTTGGTCTACAACGACCTCAAGCCGGAAAACATCATGCTCACCGAGGAGCAACTCAAACTGATCGACCTCGGAGCAGTCTCGCGGATCAACTCGTTCGGCTATCTCTACGGCACACCGGGGTACCAGGCGCCCGAGATCGTGCGAACCGGACCGACGGTGGCCAGCGACATCTACACGGTCGGTCGTACGCTGGCGGCCCTGACGTTGAAATTGCGGGCCCGCGGCGGACGCTACGTCGACGGGCTGCCCGAAGACGACCCAGTGCTCGCCAAATACGACTCATTCGGTCGGTTGCTACGCCGCGCAATCGATCCGGATCCGCGGCGGCGATTCGTCAGCGCCGAGGAAATGTCCGGCCAGCTGTCGGGTGTGCTGCGTGAGGTGGTCGCGCAGGACACCGGCGTCCGGCGGCCGGGCTTGTCGACGATCTTCTCCCGCAGCCGCTCGACGTTCGGGGAAGCACTGTTGGTCGCTCACACCGACGTGTACCTCGACGGTCATGTGCATTCGGAGAAGTTGACCGCCAAGGAGATCGTCACCGCGCTGCAGGTGCCGCTGGTCGATCCGGCCGACGTCGCCGCACCGCTGCTGCAGGCGACGGTGCTGTCGCAGCCGGTGCAGACGTTGGATTCGCTGCGCGCATTCCGCCACGGCGCAATGGATTCCGATGATATCGACTTGTCGGATTCCATCGAGCTGCCGTTGATGGAGGTGCGGGCGCTGCTGGATCTCGGCGATGTCGCTAAGGCCACCCGCAAGCTCGACGACCTCGCCGAGCGAGTCGGCTGGCGCTGGCGGCTGGTCTGGTATCGCGCAGTCTCCGAATTGCTGACCGCCGACTACGAGTCGGCGAGCAAGCATTTCAGCGAGGTGCTGGATACCTTCCCCGGCGAGCTGGCGCCCAAGATGGCCCTGGCCGCGACGGCCGAATTGGCCGGCAGCTCAGACGAACACAAGTACTACGAGGAGGTGTGGAAGACCGACGACGGGGTGATCTCGGCAGCCTTCGGATTGGCCAGGGCGCAGTCGGTCGAGGGAGACCGCGGCGGCGCGGTCCGCACTCTTGACGAAGTCCCGGCCACCTCAAGGTATTTCACCACAGCGAGGCTCACCAGTGCGGTGACGTTGCTGTCCGGCCGTTCGGCCAGTGAAATCACCGAAGACCAGATCCGCGATGCCGCACGACGGGTAGAGGCGCTGCCGCCGACCGAGCCCCGGGTGCTGCAGATTCGCGCGCTGGTGCTCGGTAGCGCTCTGGACTGGCTGGGAGATCACGAGGCCAGTACCAACCACATTCTCGGCTTTCCGTTCACCGAACACGGGCTGCGGCTAGGTGTCGAGGCGTCACTGCGCGGGCTGGCCCGGGCGGCGCCTACCCAGGCGCATCGCTACAAGCTGATCGACATGGCCAACCGGGTCCGTCCCACCAGCACGTTCTAACTGGGCCGGGTTGCGCGGAGGTCGGGCGACCGCCATTCCGAACACGCTGGATACTTTTCCGGAAAATTGGACGTTTCTCAGCTTCGCCTCAGTTACAGTCAGTCCAGATGCAACTGTGCGCAAAGGGCAGGTCATGCAGCAGACACTTCGGCCATACGTCGTAGCGGGCGTGGTCGCCGGCGGCAACTCGTCGGCCGACCTCACGAATGGTGTGGTTGAACTGCTGCCGGGGCTGTTCTAGGCCGGGGGGAGGGGACGGCTCCGGCGGGTTTCGGCCCGTCGGAGCCTTCTCGTATCCTTGCTGAGAATAAACCAAGTCGAACCCGGGTTTTCCTCAGCTATCCCTCAGGAATATCGCACTGGATCGCTCGCAGACAATCGCGGGCGATCGCCAGCTCCTCGTTTGTCGGAACCACCAGAACGGCGATGGGCGAGCCGTCGGTGGAAATCCGCCGAGCGCCCTTGGCAGGCCGCGAGTTTCGCTGCTCGTCGATCTCGATGCCCAGCCCTTGAAGTGCACTCAGCGCGTCCAAGCGCACCGCGGCAACGTTTTCTCCGACACCCGCGGTAAAGCTCACGACATCGGTGCGGCCCAGGATCGCCAGGTAGGCGCCGATGTATTTGCGCAGCCGGTGAATGAATACGTCATAAGCCACTTGTGCCGAGCTGTCGCCCGATTCGATCATCTCGCGCAGACGGCGGAAGTCCCGCTCCCCGGCCAGGCCCAGCAAACCGGAGTGATGATTGAGCATCGACTCGATGTCGTCGACACTCATGTCGGCCTCGCGGTGCAGATAGCTCACGATGCCTGCGTCGATGTCACCGCTGCGGGTGCCCATCACCAGGCCCTCCAACGGAGTCAGTCCCATCGAGGTGTCGAGGGGGCGACCACCGGCGATCGCCGAAGCGGAGGCACCGTTACCCAGGTGCAGGACAATCTGATTCAGCTTCTCCCACGGCCGGTCGAGGAACGCGGCGGCCTGTTCGCTGACGTAGCGGTGCGAGGTGCCGTGAAATCCGTACCGTCGGATGTGCCACTTCTCCGCCAGCTCTCGGTCGATCGCATAGGTCGCAGCGGCCGCGGGCAGATTGTGGAAGAACGCGGTGTCGAACACCGCGACGTGCGGCACCGCCGGCAGCATGCTGCGGGCGACCTCGATGCCTTGCAGGGCGGGCGGATTGTGCAGCGGGGCCAGCATCGACAGACCCTTGAGTTCGGCGACGACGGCGTCATCGATGACCGTTGGCCGGTAGAAGACCGACCCGCCGTGAACCACCCGGTGACCGACCGCGGCCAGCCCGCAAGCCGTCAGGTCGATGCCGTCGTCGGACAGCTTGTCGAACGCCACCCGCAGCGCGGCGCCGTGGTCGGCGACAGGCGACGACGGCTCACCGATCTGCTCGACGATGCCGTCCGCCAGCGACCCACCCGAATCAGGCTCGATCAGTTGATATTTCAGCGACGACGAACCGGAGTTCAGCACCAGCACTACGGGGCTACTCATCGACACCCTGCGCCTGGATCGCCGTGATCGCGACGGTGTTGACGATGTCGTCGACCAGGGCGCCGCGAGACAGGTCGTTCACCGGCTTGTTCAACCCCTGCAGCACCGGGCCGATCGCGATCGCACCCGCACTGCGCTGCACCGCCTTGTAGGCGTTGTTGCCGGCGTTCAGGTCGGGAAAGATCAGCACGGTGGCCTTGCCGGCGACCGGTGAGTCGCGCATCTTGGTGGCGGCGACTGAAGGCTCGACTGCGGCGTCGTATTGGATCGGTCCTTCGACCAGAATCTGCGGCGCCCGGGTGCGGACCAATTCGGTTGCTTGCCTGACTTTGTCGACATCGGCACCGGTGCCGGACTCACCTGTCGAATAGGACAGCATGGCCACTCGGGGCTCGATGCCGAATTGCGCGGCGGTCTGTGCGGCGCTGATCGCGATGTCGGCAAGCTGTTCGACGGTCGGGTCCGGGACGATTGCGCAGTCTCCGTATGCCAGTACCTGATCCGGCAGACACATCAAGAAGACGCTGGACACCGTCGATATCCCTGGAGCGGTGCGGATGATCTCGAACGCCGGGCGAACGGTGTGGGCTGTGGTGTGCGACGCACCGGACACCATGCCGTCGACGATGCCGTTGTGCACCAGCATGGTGCCGAAATACGACACGTCGTGGATGATCTCCCGGGCCTGCTCAACGGTGATCCCCTTTTTCGCGCGTAGCTCGGCATACTGCTCGGCGAACTGGTCACACAAGTCGCTGGTGCGGGGATCGTAAACCGTCGCGCCATCAAGGTTGACGCCGAGTTCAGCTGCGCGGGCGCGGATCTGGATGTCGTCGCCGAGGATCGTCAGGTCGGCGATGCCCCGCTGCAACAGCCGGCCCGCCGACTTGAGAATCCGGTCGTCGTCACCCTCCGGCAGCACGATGCGCTTCCGGTCCGCGCGCGCCCGTTCGCGCAACTGGTAGGTGAACATCTGCGGCGTTGTGACCTTGGGAATCGGAATCGCTAACTGCGCCAGCAAGTCCGAAAGATCGACGTGGCTCTCGATCAGCTGCAGCGCGGTGTCGATTTTGCGCTGTGACGTCGTGGTGACTCGTCCCCGAGCCGAGCCCACCGCCCCAGCTGTCTCAAAGGTGCCGAGCGTGGTCGCGATGATCGGCAGTCGGAGGCGCAGCCCGGCCACCAGCGCCCCGACCGACGGATGTAGTTCGAACCCACCGTTGAGGATGATGCACGACAACGACGGAAACCCCTCGGCGGCATGGGCACTGGCCACGGCGAGCACCACGTCCGAGCGGTCACCGGGCGTCACGACCGCCGCGGCCTCCCGCAACCGTTCCAAGACATGATCGGCCGTCATACCGGCAACCACCACACCCATCACCTCACGGCTCATCAGCTCGCTGTCACCGCTGACCAAGGTGCCGCTCACCGCCGCCTGCAGGTCGGCCACCGTCGGCGCCACCAGCAGCGGCTCGTCGGGTACGGCATAGGTCTTCGGCGCGAGCGGACGCAAGGCGTCGGCGATCGCGGCCAATTCGGTTGGCTCGCAACGATTAGCCACCACGGCAGCGGTATGCGCGCGCTGCGCGCTCAGCTCGGCCAGACACACCTCGACGGCGTGAACGACTTGGTCGACGCTGCGGTCCTTGGCCCCTACCGCCAGCACCACCGGCGCGCCGAGGTTGACCGCGATGCGCGCGTTCACGCTCAGCTCGGCCGGGCTGGCCACGTCGGTGTAGTCGCTTCCGACGATGACCACCGCGTCACAATCGACGGCCATCGCGTGATACCGCTCGACGATGTCATCGATCGCGGCGTCACGATCAACATGCAGTTGCTGATACGTCACGCCGATGCAGCGCTCATACGGCAAGCCCGCGGTGGTGTGGTCCAGCAGCAGGTCCAGGATGTAGTCGCGGTCGGAGTCGGCTCGCGTGATCGGCCGGAAGACACCGACTTTGGCCACCGTGGCGGCCAGGCGATGCAAGATCCCCAGCGCGATCGTCGACTTGCCGGTGTCTCCTTCCGGCGCCGCGATGTAAATGCCGGCCGGCGACGCTGAACTGGAAGCGGCCACGCTGCGGGTCAGCCCAGCCGTCGCAGCCGGGGCTCGAGGTCCTTCTGAAACAGCTCCAGGAACCGGCGCTGGTCGTGACCCGGCGCGTGGAACACCAGGTGGTTGAGGCCCCAGTCGACGTAGTCCTTGACCTTCGCGACGGCTTCGTCGGGGTCCGACGCCACGATCCAGCGCTTGGCGACCTGTTCGATGGGCAGCGCGTCGGCGGCCGCTTCCATCTCGATCGGGTCGTGAATGCTGGTCTTCTGCTCGGCCGTCAGCGACAGCGGCGCCCAGAACTTGGTATTCGTCAGCGCCAGTTCCGGATCAGGGTCGTAGGAGATCTTGATTTCGATCATCCGGTCGATGTCGTCGGGGTTCTTGCCCGCGGCCTCCGCGCCCTCCTTCATGGCAGGGATGAGCTTGTCCTTGTACAGCTCCTCGCCCTTGCCGGAAGTGCAGATGAAGCCGTCACCGGCGCGGCCCGCGTATTTGGCCACCTGCGGTCCGCCCGCGGCGATGTAGATCGGGATGCCGCCCTCGGGCACGTCGTATATCGAGGCGCCCTTGGTGTGGTAGTACTCGCCTTCGAAGTCGACGCGATCACCCAGCCACAGCTCACGCATCAGCCGCACCGACTCGCGCAGTCGCGCGTAGCGTTCCTTGAATTCCGGCCACTCCCCCTCGTAGCCGGTGGCGATCTCGTTGAGCGACTCGCCGGTTCCGACGCCAAGAAAGATGCGATCGGGGTAGAGACAGCCCATCGTCGCGAACGCCTGCGCGATGACGGCCGGGTTATAGCGGAACGTCGGCGTCAGCACCGAGGTGCCGAGCTGCAGCCGCTTGGTCCTTTCACCGACCGCTGTCATCCAGGCCAGTGAGAACGGCGCGTGCCCGCCCTCGTGCCGCCACGGCTGGAAGTGGTCGCTGACGGTTGCACTGTCCATGCCGTGCGCTTCGGCGGCGACCGCCAGCTCGACGAGTTCCCGCGGCGCGAACTGCTCCGCCGATGCCTTGTATCCAAGTTTGAGTTCAGCCACGCTGTCGTTTCTACTCCCCCTCGTTTACGGCCGATCCGCTGCGCCCGGCTTCGCCGCGCCTGCCATCGACCGGTGCCTAGACTCTGGGACATGGCACCGGTGCTGAACGCCGTCACCGAGACCGTCCACCTCGTCCAGGGCGGCGCGGTGAACTGGACGCTGATCGCCGACGCGCACGGGGTCATGCTGATCGACGCCGGATATCCCGGAGACCGCGACGACGTGCTGGCCTCGCTGCGGCAACTCGGGTACCAGGCCGAAGACGTGCGGGCCATCCTGTTGACGCACGCCCACATCGACCACCTCGGTTCGGCGATCTGGTTCGCCAAAACCCATGGCACCCCGGTTTACTGTCACGCCGACGAGGTCGGCCACGCCAAGCGCGAGTATCTGGAGCAGGCGTCGCCGATCGACGTCGCGATGCGGATCTGGCGGCCCCGATGGGCACTGTGGACCGCCCACCTGGTGCGCGACGGCGGGCTCAGCCGCGAGGGCATCCCCACCGCGCAGCCGCTGACCGCCGAGCTGGCCGCTGAATTGCCCGGCCAGCCAATGGCCATCCCCACACCAGGCCACACCGGTGGGCACTGCTCGTACCTTGTCGACGGGGTGCTCGTCAGCGGCGATGCGTTGGTGACCGGGCATCCGTTGTTGTCGCACAGCGGGCCGCAACTGCTGCCCGAAATGTTCAGCCACGACCAGGATGGCTGCATCCGCAGCCTGGCGGCGCTGGCGCTGCTGGACACCGAGATTCTGCTGCCCGGCCATGGCGATTTGTGGCGTGGCCCGATCCTCGAGGCCACCAAGCAAGCAACCGCGTTGGCGCTATAGCGCCGTCAGCCCGAGATGCTCGCGCAGCGTGGTTCCGCTGTACTCGGTGCGGAACCCTGAACGTTCCTGCAGCACCGGCACCACGTGGTCGACGAACTCGTCCAGGCCGTGCGGCGTCAGGTGCGGCACAAAAATGAACCCGTCGCACGCGTCGGACTGAATGTAGCGGTCGATCTCCGCGGCGACGTGATCGGCGGTACCGACGAACTGCTCACGGCTGCTGACGGCGATGATCAGTTCGCGGATCGAAAGGTTCTGCGCCTCAGCGCGTTCGCGGTAACGGCGGGCCACCTCGATCGGGTCGCCGTGCCGGACGCGGCCCTGGGTGATGCTGGTGTCGCCGCTCGGATCATCCTTGGGCAGCGGTCCGTCGGGGTCGTAGTCCGAAAGGTCACGGCCCCACACTTGCTCGAGCATCGCGATCGCCGTCGGGCCGCTGACCTGCTGGCGCCGGATGTGATGCGCTCTGTCGTCGGCCTCCGCGGCGGTGTCACCGAGCACGAATGTTGCTGCCGGAAACACCTTGAGGTCGTCGGGATTTCGTCCATAGGATGCCGCGCGACCCTTGACGTCGGCGTAATAGCGCTGGCCATCCTCCAACGACCCATGCAGGGTGAACAGCGCATCGGCGTAGTGGGCGCCGAAGTTGCGACCTTCGTCGGAGTCTCCGGCCTGCAATAGAATCGGATGTCCCTGCGGCCCCGCGGGCAACGTGCCAATTCCGTGCACATCGAAGTGCGGGCCGTGATGGTCGACC
>NZ_DATNJW010000682.1:0-3626 GCF_035603715.1 Mycobacterium sp.
GTCGTCGGGATCTGGGACCAGCGCCTCGACGTCGAGGGAGATCTTGACCGGCGCGAAGTCGTCGACCGCATGCGCCCAGGCGTCATAGCAGTCCAGCAGCGCCGCCCCGTGGTTCTGCGATTCGGCTGCGCCGGCTTCGCTCAGCGACCGCTCGAGCGCCTTGTGCACCAGCGGCTGGGTCACCTCGTGCTGCCAGTCCCAGGTGCCCGGGTAGTAATACACGGCCAGCGCGTCCTTGAGTGCGGCCGGCAGCGCGGGTTCGACGACACCGCTGGATTGCAGGTCGCGGCGATGCGGCGAGGCGAAGTCCCACTGTCGCCGGCAGCGTTTGAACCGGGTGCGCTCCGCGGCGGTGATTCGATAGTCGACCATCTGTCCAGCCATTCAGTGCTGGTGGGCATGATCCGGCCAAGGCTCGTCGATCGGCCACCGACACCGGTCGGCGGTGTCGGCCATCGACTCGAGCTCGGCGAGCAGGTCGTCGAAGAACGGACGCAGCCGTTCGGGTTCGTCAAGAGGCCAGGCGGCCGAAATGCACATCCACACGTCGGGCGCGGCGGTCGCAGAGCGGTTTTCCAGGACGGTCAACAATCGCCAGTCGTAGCAGTCGCCGCGGCGCTCCAGGTACACGAGGTCATCGCGACCGGGGCGTGTCGCCACGATCGAAGCGAATAATTCATCACGAGTCATGCCTGCGCCCCGTCCGTCCAGGATAGGCGCGCTGGGCGCCGCGATCTAGCGGCTAAGCAAGCGGCGGGCTGCCGGTTTGGCGGCCTCGAGCGCGGCCACGTCGCCGGCGATGCGGGATAAGATCAACGCTCCTTCGATCAGCGAAATAACGGCAATAGCAACGCTTTTCGCTTCGACCGCCGGCCAGCCATCGGCGCACAGCCGCTCTTCGATGGCTGTGCACCAGCCGGTGAAGGCACGTGCCGACGCTTCCCGCACCAGGGCGCTGGCATTGACCGACTCAGTGGCGATCGGCTCGATTGGGCAGCCGTCACGCCGGTCGGCCGTCAGGCCGGCGGCCAGCAGTGCAATCCACCGGTCGACGATGTCGGCCACCGGTTGTCCGCCGGCCAGAAATTTGCGCAGCAGTTGCTCGATGGCAGCTCCGGTGCCGTCGACGACTGCGGCAGCCAGCTGCTGCTTTCCCCGCGGGAAGTGGTGATACAGCGAACCTGGCTTTACCGCTGCCTCGTTAAGGATCTGGCTGAGCCCGGTCGCCGCGTACCCCTGACGGCGGAACAGGGTGGCCGCGGTGTCGATCAACGTGGCCCGGCTGCGGTCTGGTCTCGGCACGCTATTGACAATACTTGAGCAATCACTCAAGAATGCTGGAATGAGGCAGCTGACGTTCGAAGAGGCCGGTCGGTACGCATGGCGCGACGTCGCCGACGCGGAGATCACCCAGCCACAGCAAGCGTTGGTCCGGCCGTTGGCGGTGGCCTGCTGCGACCTGGATGTCGCTGTTGTCCACGGCCGATTGCCGATGCCGCCAGGACATGCAGTCGGCCATGAGGGACTCGGCGAGGTTGTCGCGGTGGGCGACGACGTATCCGGCGTACGAGTCGGCGACCGCGTGGTCGTGCCTTTTCAGATCAGCTGCGGATACTGCCGCGAATGCCGCCGCGGCGTCACGGGTTCGTGCGGTTCGCTGCCGATGATGGCGATGTACGGCATGGCCCCGCTTGCCGGTCTTGACGGCGGCGGTTTCATGAGCGACCTGGTACTCGTGCCGTACGCCGACGCGATGTTGATCCCTGTTCCCGACGCCGTGGACGTGACCGCTATTGCCTCACTTTCGGACAACATTCCCGACGGCTGGCGCGCGGTTGGACCCTACCGCGCGGAGCTCTCCGGGCTCGATGTGGCCGATCGCCGCGTCCTCGTCGTCGGCCGCCTGTCGATCGGGCTGTACGCGACGGCGTTCGCGGCAGCGCTCGGCTTCCACGTCGATTACGTTGATACCGATTCGGGCCGCCTGGCGGCGGCCGAGAAGCTCGGGGCTGCGGTCCATGACCTGGCCAAACCCGACAAGTCCTGGGATCCCTATCCGGTCACCGTGCACACCAGCGGCGATTCAGCGCTGCTCGCCGCATCGCTACGTGCCACCTGGCCTGACGGCGTGTGCACCGACACCGGGATTTACCCCGAATACAACGTCGAGATGCCGCTGCTGCCGATGTACACGCGAGGTGTGCGCTTTATCACCGGGCGGGTCAGCGCCCGTGCCGTCATCCCGGAGATTCTGGACGTGCTGGCCGGTGGATGCGACCTGCTGCCGGTCGTCGACCGCGTCGTGCCGTGGGAGGACGCGCCGTCGGCCTGGCCGACGATGGCCGGCAAGACCGTCTTCACCCGCGCTTAGGCGATGTCGCCGACGAAGACCGCAACCCGGCCGATCTGCTGGCGGGCAAAGAAGGGCAGCCCCGCGCCGTCGCTGCCGGGAGGCAGCACCCGCGGGTTGGTGATGTGCACGTCCTTGCGGATGAAGTGCACGTCGGCTTCGCCCGCAGCCAGCACGTTTTTCACCCAGTCGGTCTTGCCGTGGGCCAGTCCGATCGCCAGCACGTTGCCCTTGCGGTAGGCGGTGACAATGGTTTCGTACTGCTTGCCGGAGGTGCGGCCACGGTGCTTGATCACCGAGAACGTCGGAAGGTAGCGCGCGATCGGCTTGACCACCGGGTTGAAGTACTTGGTTTGGAAGTTCTCAAACCAGACCGGGAAGATCATCGGGATGCCCGGGGCGTTGTTGGGATGGTCCTTTCGGGACATGGCGACTCCGTTTTCGTCGGGTGCGGTCACACTACCGGTCCGATATGCAGTTGCTCTGCTCTGGGACAATGGTTGACGTGACTGTGATGGCGCGCATCGATCTGCGGGGCGCAGACTTGTCCACCGCCCGGCTGCGGGCGGCGTTGCCCCGCGGCGGAGTGGACGTGGAGGCCGCCCTGTCGACGGTGCGACCGATCGTCGACGCGGTCGCTGATCGCGGTGCGGAAGCCGCGCTGGACTACAGCGAATCGTTCGATGGGGTGCGCCCGCCGACGATTCGAGTTCCCAGCGCCGAGTTGGACGCCGCGCTGGCCGGTCTGGACCGCGATGTCCGGGCCGCGCTCGAGGTGGCGATCGAACGCACCCGCGCGGTGCACGCCGACCAGCGGCGGTCCGATGTGACGACCACGCTCGGGCCCGGCGCCACCGTCACCGAGCGGTGGGTTCCCGTCGAGCGTGTCGGGCTGTACGTGCCCGGCGGGAATGCGGTGTACCCGTCGAGCGTGGTGATGAACGTGGTGCCGGCGCAGGCCGCCGGTGTCGGCTCGCTGGTGGTGGCCAGCCCACCGCAGGCCCAGTCGCAAGGCCGGTTCGTCGGCTCGCCGCACCCAACCATCTTGGCCGCTGCGCGGCTGCTCGGCGTCGACGAAGTATGGGCGGTCGGCGGGGCCCAGGCGGTGGCGCTGATGGCTTACGGCGGCGATGACACCGACGGCACCGAACTGGCTCCCGTCGACATGATCACCGGCCCCGGCAACATCTACGTCACTGCGGCCAAACGACTCTGCCGCTCGCGGGTCGGTATCGACGCCGAGGCCGGGCCGACGGAGATCGCGATCCTGGCCGAT
>NZ_DATNJW010000683.1:0-5487 GCF_035603715.1 Mycobacterium sp.
CACATCCGGCATTGGGAAGACGGCGGCCCGACTGAGCTGGCCAACCTGGTATTGCTGTGTCCTTATCACCACCGGCTGCACCACCGCGGCGTCATCACCATCACCGGACCGGCATCCGCTCTCGTCGTCACCGACAACGCCGGTCGATCACTGAGCCCGGGACCGCTGGCGCACCCACCAACTCAACCCCCACCGGCGGTGGCGCCCTGCTCAGGACCTACCGGCGAGCGCGCCACCTGGTGGTGGTATGAGCCCTTCCAGCCCCAACCGCCGCCGACGAACAACTAGCCCGTGTGTACCGGGGGCGGCACGGTGTGGAAGCTCAATCACATTGAGGCATCAAGGATTATTATCTGGCCGCCTAGCGCGTCGTGGATGTCGGGACCGACAGCTGGGCGCCGCAACCCCTTGCGGCGCCGACGCGCGCGTCGTCGACTTCGACACCATTCATACCCGAGCCGTACAACGCTTTTCGGCGCAGGTCCGCCCGACTGTCGCCAACGCAGCTTCACATAACGTGCCGCCCGCGACGAGCCAGCATCGGCAGTTGCGAGCCCGCGCGTGCCCTTAGTTACCGACCGGTAGCAACCGGCCGGCGCATCCGTGGGAGAATTCGGTCATGACTGTCACCTCGGACAAGATCCCGGAGAATTTCGTTGCCGGACTCGAAGGCGTGGTGGCATTCACCACTGAAATCGCCGAGCCCGACAAAGACGGCGGTGCCCTGCGCTACCGCGGTGTCGACATCGAAGACCTGGTCGGCCAGCACGTCACTTTCGGCGACGTATGGGCTTTGCTGGTGGACGGAAAATTCGGCCACGGACTGCCGCCGGCCGAGCCGTTCCCGCTGCCGATTCACAGCGGCGATGTGCGCGTCGACGTTCAGGCCGGCCTGGCGATGCTGGCACCGATCTGGGGGTTCCAGCCGCTGCTCGACATCGACGACAACACCGCTCGCGACCAGTTGGCCCGCGCTTCGGTGATGGCCCTGTCGTACGTCGCGCAATCGGCGCGGGGCATCTACCAGCCCGCGATACCCCAGCGGGTTATCGACGAATGCTCAACGGTCACAGAGCGTTTCATGACGCGTTGGCAGGGCGAGCCGGATCCCAAGCACGTCGAGGCCGTCGACGCCTACTGGGTTTCGGCCGCCGAGCACGGCATGAACGCCTCGACGTTCACCGCGCGGGTGATCGCCTCCACCGGCGCCGACGTGGCGGCCTCGCTGTCTGGGGCCATCGGCGCGATGAGCGGCCCGTTGCACGGCGGTGCGCCGGCCCGAGTGCTCCCGATGCTCGAAGAGGTCGAGCGCACCGGCGACGCCCGCGGTTTGGTCAAGGGCATCCTGGACCGCCACGAGAAGCTGATGGGCTTCGGCCACCGGGTGTACCGCGCCGAGGATCCGCGGGCACGCGTCCTGCGGGCCACCGCCAAGCGGTTGGGCGCACCGCGCTACGAGGTGGCGGCCGCCGTCGAACAGGCCGCGCTCACCGAGCTGCGGGAGCGACGGCCGGACCGGGCAATCGAGACCAACGTCGAGTTCTGGGCTGCGGTGATCCTGGACTTCGCGCAGGTGCCGGCGCGGATGATGCCGGCGATGTTCACCTGCGGCCGTACCGCCGGGTGGTGCGCGCACATCCTCGAGCAGAAGAGACTGGGCAAGCTGGTCCGCCCGGCGGCGATCTACGTCGGCCCTGGGCCGCGCAGCCCGGAATCAGTCGAGGGCTGGAACGAGGTCGTCACGGCCTGACAGCCGCACGCGCCTTATTTGTCGGTGGGCAGTGATGAGATTGCATCGCCAATCGAGTCATACCCGTAGGCCCACTCCGGGCCACGCACCGACACCAAGGAGGCCCTGATGGCAATCGCCGTCGAACCCGCACTGTCCCCACATCTCGTCGTCGACGACGCCGCTGCGGCGATCGACTTCTACGTCAAGGCTTTTGGCGCCCAGGAAATCGGCCGGGTGCCCCGCCCGGACGGCAAGCTGATCCACGCCGCCGTGCGCATCAACGGCTTCCTGGTGATGCTCAACGATGACTTCCCGGAGATGTCTGACGGAAAGTCGATGACCCCGACGTCGCTGGGCGGCACCCCGGTAACCATCCACCTGACGGTGACCGACGTCGACGCCAAGTTCCAACGGGCGCTAGACGCCGGCGCCACTGTGGTCATGCCGCTCGACGACCAGTTCTGGGGGGACCGCTACGGCATGGTCCGCGACCCGTTCGGCCACCAGTGGTCGCTGGGCCAGCCCGTCCGCGAGGTCAGCATGGACGAGATCGCGGCGGCGGTCGGCAGCGGCTAGAGGTCGGCCAGCTCGCGCAGCCGATCGGCCAGCCTGCGGTGCAGCGGAGGCGTAGGCGCGGCGGCCGCGACGTCAAGCATCTCGGTTACCGAGGTGAACTTGTTGCGCGGACGATCGCTGCTTTCGCCGCGGGCCACTTCGGCGGCGTCGATCGCCCGCCAGCCGGCGGCATCGACGACGTCGGACTGGCGCTCGCGGACGAGCTTGTCGAGCGCCGACGGCTTGCCGATGGGGTTGCGCAACGTGCCGGCGTTGTAATCGTCGACCAACCGCTGAACCGTTTCCAGCGCACACGATTTGTTGGTGCCGATGAATCCCGTCGGTCCGCGCTTGATCCAGCCGGCGACGTAGGCGCCGTCGACCGGCTGCTCGGAGTCCGAATGCGTGACGCGGCCACCGTTGTTGGGCACCACGCCCGCCTTATCGTCGAACGGCAGGTCCTTGATCGCCTTGCCGTGATAGCCGATCGAGGTCAACACCAGACCGGCCTCGATCGTCTGCACCTCGTCGCTGCCGGTGACGACGAACTCCATCCCAGTGGCTCGCTGCTGCCCCGAAATACGCTGGGGTGTCAGGTTATAGGCCAGCCGGATCCGCGGCCGCGCTGTCGGACTGGTCGTCGACGCGTCGCCGAGCCTGCTCAGGATCTCCAGCTTCTGCCTCGTCAAGGGGTCGGAGACGGTGGCAAGATCACGCTGCACCGCTTCGCGGTCCGCGCCGGATAGAACGACGTCGGCGGTGGTCGTCAGCCCGATCAACTCGGGCAGCGTGAACGCCGAATGCTCGGGACCGCGGCGCGCCACGATGACGACCTCCTGCACCCGAGATGCGCGCAGCGCGGCCAACGCGTGATCGGAGATGTCGGTGTGGGCCAACTCGTCCGGGTCGGCGGTGAGCACGCGGGCCACGTCGAATGCGACGTTGCCGTTGCCAACGACGATGACCCGCTCGTGGCTGAGATCGACTGGCAGATCAGTGAAATCGGGATGGCCGTTGATCCAGGCCACTAGCTCGGTGGCGGTGCCGGTGCCGGGCAGTCCCATGCCGTCGATGTCCAGTCGGCGGTCGTTGGGCGCACCTGATGCGTAGATGACCGCGTGGTGATGCGCCAGCAAGTCGTCGTGACTTAGGTGCTTGCCGACCTCGACGTTGAGGTAGAAGCGGAATTCGCGGCGACGCGCGATCCGGTCAAAGAGTTTGGTCACCCGTTTGGTGGTCTGATGGTCCGGCGCCACCCCGGCACGTATCAATCCATAAGGGGTGGGCAGCTTTTCGAAGACGTTGACCCGAACGCCGTGTTGGGTGAGCAACTCGTCGGCGGCGTACATCGCGGCTGGCCCAGAGCCCACGATCGCCACGGTCAGCGGACCGCCGTGATTGCCGTGCACCTCCGGCGCGGGAATCACCGGCGCCAATTTGGATGTCGGCGGCAGCTTCTCGCCGTCCGGGCGGTCCGGATAGAACGCCGCGTTGAGCGCGATGAAAGGCAGTTGCTCGGTCGTCAGCCGGGCGTCGGGTGCGATCGCACCCACTGGGCAGGCACTCACACACGCGCCACAGTCCACGCACGCCACCGGATCGATGTAGAGCATCTCGGCAGTGGCGAAGCCCGGCTCATCCGGTGAGGGGTGAATACAGTTCACCGGACAGGCGTAGACACATGACCCGTCGCTACAGCACGACTGGGTAATAACGTGCGGCATGCAGACCTCTAGGCTGCGACCGTGAGGTGCTGGCGCTGCGGCTCGCTGCGGTAGCGGGACGGCTTACCGTAGATCTTGCAGATCCGCCAGATCAGCTTGGCCAACGGGTTCATCAAACCTGTGTCGCGACACAGCATCCGGACGTCACCGAACATGTCCCGCAGCATCTGACGCGACTCCGGCGAGGAGAAGAACACCTCTTTGCGGACCGAACGCGGAATGTCGAACTCCCGCCAGAAAGCCTTGGGCGGCACCACAATCGCCGAGCACAGGATCCGCATGGTCAGCGGCACGTACAGCGAGAGCCAGAAACGTTTGCGGCGCGGCAGGTTCGGGACCCGCTTACGCAGATACTCGTGCGCAAACGAGATGTGGCGAGCCTCCTCGGCCACGTGGATCGCCATCACCCGCTCCATGATCGGGTGCAGTTCCTTGCCCTCACGCAGCACGTTTTTCTGGGTGTGGTCGATGGGCTCTTCGCCGGCCAGGATGCCGAACCAGAACGGGATCGGCAGCGGCCCTGCCGCCAACGGAATGTAGGGCTGGATCCACTTCAGCATTCGCGGCATACCGGGCACGTCGGCGCCGATGTGGTTCACCATTTCCTGGAACATCATGGTGTGGTTGCACTCTTCGACGGCCTCGTGCAAGCAGTACCGGTATTCCGGTGAGCCGTTGGGCACCCAGAACGCGTACTCCATCAGGCCGCGGATGAGGATCGACTCGAAGTGCAGACCGGTCTTGGCGACGTTCGCCTGACGCCACATGCCGATCTCGATCTGACGCTCTTGGGACTGCGACTGGTACCAGGAATGCCGGCCCAGCGGGTCGGTCTTCGGGAGAATCCAGCGTGGGTCGTTGTCGATGACCGCGAACTCCGGCGACTTCCAGTCGATGTCGGTGTACGGGTTGAAGTTGCGCCGCACTGACCCTTCGGAGAGCGTGTTCAGCATCTCCACGTATTTGGGGTCGTCCTGAACCTCCATGTTGTTGCGCCAGCGGCGCACCAACTTGGTCCGTGCCCGCTTCTGGGCGGATCCCGCCTGAGCCATGCCTGGCCTCCCCAATGAGGTTTACATTTGGACGTGCTATGTCCAACACAGTACCGAAGGTATCAGGAACTTACTAGACCCCAAACGGCCAATGTGGCTCACCCGTGAACACATGTGCACTGTGACCCATTTCACATCGGCGGCGAGGGCCCCTACCGCCTGAATGTCAGCCTCAGCCGGGTCACTAACCTGGTGAGTATGGCCGACCCGCTCACGATCCCCGACAACATCAAACCCAGCGATGGACGCTTTGGATCCGGTCCGTCGAAGGTCCGACCCGAACAATTACAGGCCCTTTCCACCAGCGCCGCCGCGCTTTTTGGCACGTCACACCGGCAGGCGCCGGTCAAAGATCTGGTCGGCCGGGTGCGCAGCGGGCTGCGCGAGTTCTTCTCGCTGCCCGACGGCTACGAGGTGGTGCTGG
>NZ_DATNJW010000684.1:0-5423 GCF_035603715.1 Mycobacterium sp.
TGCATCAAGGCGATGATCGAGAAGGTCGTCGACCGGATGTACGCCGAGATCGACGACAACCGGTTCCTCGAGGTCACTTACGCCAATGGCGACAAAGAAGTCATGTACTTCAAGGACTTCAACTCCGGGGCGATGATTCAGAACGTGGTCGACCGGGCGAAGAAGAATGCCATCAAGTCGGTGCTGGAAAGCGGCCAGCCAGGCCTGCGGATCCAACATCTGCTCGACTCGATCGTCGATGAGTTCGCCGAGAACGAGGACCTGCCCAACACCACCAACCCCGACGACTGGGCGCGGATTTCGGGCAAGAAGGGCGAGCGGATCGTTTACATCCGCACGCTGGTCACCGGCAAGAGCTCGAGTGCCTCACGGGCCATCGACACCGAGTCCAACCTCGGTCAGTACCTGTAAGGCTCAGCCGGCCAGCAGCGAGTAGCTGTTGGTCAGGTCGTCCTGCAGCACCTGCGCGGCGTGCGTGGTCGTATCGATGCGCAACGGGCTGGTCAGTGTTCGGGCCTGGTATTTCCATCCGTCGGGCAGGTTGAGTCGCTCACCGAGCGTGGCCAGATCCGCCCGCGACAGATTGGGGTCGACGATCTGGCTCCAGGTCTGCATCACCCACCGCCGCAGCGCGGGGTCGTGCAATTCGTAGATCTCTTCGCCGGTGTCGAAGGTGAAGACGGTGTGCCGGTGGACCTGGTTGGCGGTGTAGGGCGCAGGGTTCATCCCCGACAGCAAGGTTTGCGCCTGGAGCACCATGTCGATCCCGCCGAAGTTCTTGATGATCCGCGGGCCCTGGTTCGTCTTCTCGATCTCGTTCACCAGCCAGTAGCGCGGGCCGTTGAGTAAGGCTGTAGCAGCACCGTTTTCGGCCGCAATGGCCTGTGCGTCGAGCGCCGACCACAACTCGGCGGGACAGTCGTTGAGGCCGAAGCTGTTGTAGACGGATGCCTGCGGCCCCGCCTCGCCCGGCGTCACCAGAAGGACTTCCCCGTAGCGCTTTCCGGACAGCCCGGTGATGGGTTCGGCAGACACCACGTGAAGGTAACACTTCTTTCACCTGCGTCAACCGCCACGAGGCGGATCAACGGGGTGGGAGGGCCACGACTTGGACGAAGAACTCGTCGATCTGGCGAATGACGTTCATGAATTGTTCGAAGCCAACGGGTTTGGTGACGTAGGCGTTCGCGTGGAGTCGGTAGCTGCGCAGAATGTCTTCCTCAGCGGCCGAGGTGGTCAGGACAACAATGGGGATGTGGCACAAGTCTGGATCGGATTTGATCTTTTCAAGCAGTTGGTGGCCGTCGTATTTCGGCAGGTTCAAGTCGAGCAGGATCAGGTCCGGCCGGGTCGCGCCCTTGTGCGATCCACGTTGGTACAGATAGTCGAGACCTTCCTGTCCATCGCTTGCAACACGCAAAGTGTTGCGAATCTTGTAGTGTTCGAAGGCTTCCCGAGTGATGAGGACGTCTCCGGGATCGTCTTCGATAAGCAGGACCTCGATTGGGCGACCAGCCGGTGTCATCGGTGGGCTCCTTCGGTTGCGCCGACGGGTGTCTCGTCGCTGTCGGCAGCAATAGGCAAGGTGAACCAGAACCGAGAGCCGCTGCTGTTGCCGGTGTCGATACCGATGGTACCGCCGTGCAGCTCGACGATTTTCTTGCAGACCGCCAACCCGATACCAGTTCCGGTGTAGGCATCCCGGCCGTGCAGACGCTGGAAGATCACAAACACTTTCGCGGCGAACTCGGGAGCGATGCCGATGCCGTTGTCCATCACGCTGAACATCCAATGGCCGTCGTGGTCGCCGGTTCCGCGTTCGCAGTCGATCACGACGTGGGGCACGCGATCCTCGCGTCGGAACTTGACCGCGTTGCCGATCAGGTTCTGCCACAGCATCGTCAGAAGGGTGGCATCGCCGACGACCTGAGGAAGCGGACCGTCGGTGCATGCGATCTGGGCTTTGGACTCCTCGATCGCCGCGGCCAGATTGCGCAGCGCGGTGTCCAAGGTGGCGTCGAGGTCAACCGTGACGCGAGTGACATTGAGGCGACCGACCCGGGAAAAGGTGAGCAGATCATTGATGAGCACCTGCATGCGTTTGGCGCCGTCGACAGCGAAGCCGATGTATTCGATACCGCGTTCATCGAGGGTGTCGCCGTAGCGTTGCTCGAGCAGCTGACAAAACGAGGCCACTTTGCGTAGCGGTTCCTGGAGGTCATGGGAGGCCACATAAGCGAACTGCTCGAGCTCGGCGTTGGATCTCCGTAGCTCGACCGCCTGCGCGTCGAGCACCTCCGTTTGCATCGCCAGACGAGCCCGGTCCGATCGGGATATATCCAGCTCGGTGACGATCCGCTCGCGCATGTTTTCTACGTCGCCCGCGATCGCGCGGATATCTTTGGCTCCCCGCCCGTCGATGCTGTGGGCGAAGTCGCCTTGCGCAATCCGCCGGCACGAAGCGGCGAGCACGGCCACCGGACGGGTCACCGCGTGTCGCATCAACAATCCCAGCAGGAACGCCCCGGCGATGAACGCTGCCACCATGGCAATCAGGATCCGGTCCCGCCAGCTGCGCATCGTGTCCAACTGGTTGACCGCGACGGTCCGCGCGGCGGCCAGATCGAAGTTCTGGGCATCGAATAGCACGCGGATGCGGTCGAACTCGGCCTTGCCACGCTCGGCGGTCGCGGCGTTCACGACATTTGGCGTGCCCGGGATCACGCTGCTGATCAACGGCTGCGCGTA
Source organism: Mycobacterium sp. (assembly GCF_035603715.1). GTDB lineage: Bacteria > Actinomycetota > Actinomycetes > Mycobacteriales > Mycobacteriaceae > Mycobacterium. Next base: position 2,749 of record NZ_DATNJW010000684.1, read on the forward strand.
CGTGCTGCGCCACGCGGCGCCGGCGCGCTCGATCGCGGTCAGGTCGGCAATCAGGTCGGCCCGGTCACCGAGTCGCGCGGTGATGTCCTCGGCCGCTTGCTGTTCGACGCGTTGCCCTTCGACGTAGGGGGCGAGGAACTGCCGGTCGGCGGCGATCACGTAGCCGCGTAGGGCGGTCTCCTGATCACGCAACGCGCCCTGCAACTGATACGCCGAGACACGCGCAGGCTGAATGTGTTCGGTCAACTCACGGGTCACTGCGTCGGTGCGGTCCAACAGCACCGCACCTGCGGCCGCACCGGCCAGCACCACCGCTCCCATGACCGACAGCACCACGGTCTGCCAACCTGCGACCGTTAGTCGCGATCCCAGCTGCGGGCCGTCCGTAGGGGTGTCTGGCTGCCCCGTCGATCCCGTCGTCACCCGATGCTGCGTTCTACCCGCACCACGGCGACGTCGTCGCTGAACCCGCCATGCGTTTGGGCTCGGGCCTCGACCTGGTCGATGAGCGCGTCGACGAACTCCGGGCCGGGCAGCGCCGCCAGCGACCGGGCCAGCTCCAGTAGGCCGTCTTCGCCGAGGCGTTCGGCACCGCGACCAGAATGCCCCTCGAACAGTCCGTCGGTGAGCAGCACCAGACCGCCGCCTTCGGGGAGTTCCATTGCACACTCCGGCCAGCCGTCACCGGCGAACCCCAAAGCCGGGCCGGCCGGCGGCTCGGCCCAATCCACGGTGCCGTGGCTGTGCACCAGCATGCCGGGATGTCCGGCGCGGACCGCTATGACCCGCGGACTGTCGGGGCTGACCGCCAAGGTGAACATCGTCGCGAAAATCGTGCGGCCTACGCCTTCAGCGTGAAGGATCTGTTCGAGCTGCCGCATCGCAGCGTCACCGTGAATGCCGCTCAACGTCAATGTGCGCCAGGCGATCCGCAGTGCCACTCCCAACGCGGCCTCGTCAGGCCCGTGGCCGGCGACATCGCCGATAACGATGTGCACGGTCCGGTCCGGCGTTTGCACGACATCGTAGAAGTCTCCGCCCAGCAGCGCGTTGGTGCGGCTGGGCCGGTATCGAGTCACTACATTGACTTCTGAGCCCTCGAGCAGTAGCGGAGAGGGCAGCAGACCTCGTTCCAGCCGGGCATTTTCCCGGGCCCGAATATCGCTCGCCTGCAGCTCCACCGCGATGAGCTCGGCGCGCTTACGTTCGATCGCATACAGCAGAGTCCGGCGAAGCAGGTCGGGCCCGACCCGCCCCTTGACCAAGTAGTCCTGTGCACCGCTCGCGACGGCCGACACCCCGAATTGTTCGTCATTCAATTCCGTCAGCACGACCACCGGAAGCGTGGCATCCCACTCGGTGACGCGGGCGATGCCGTCGAACCCGGTGGCGTCCGGCAGATGCAGGTCCAGCAGGACGCAGTCCGGGCGCTCGCGGGCGAGGGCGCCGTCGGCGTGCGCCAACGAGGGCGCCCACTCCACCCGGATATCGGCGCCGGAGTCTGCGATCATTTCCTCGACCAGCACCGCATCACCGCGGTCGTCCTCGATCAGCAGCAGTGACAACCAGTGCCTATCGGCTGCGGGAGCGACGTGGCTATCCGACACCGGAATCGACCCCGGATTGTTCAGCACACGCTCGATCAAACATGTCCTCCACGCATCCCGACGCGCCAACGATAACCCACACGCTGGGTATTTGCCGGGATCACCGGCTAATCGCCGAGAGCTCCATCTCGCCCCGCCACGCGGGGCGCATCGTCGCCACGCCTACGCTTAGAGCATGCAACGGATTATCGGTACGGAGGTCGAGTACGGCATCTCGTCGCCGTCGGACCCGACCGCCAACCCGATCCTGACCTCGACGCAGGCGGTGCTGGCCTACGCGGCCGCCGCCGGCATTCAGCGCGCCAAACGCACCCGCTGGGATTACGAGGTGGAATCGCCGCTGCGCGACGCGCGCGGTTTCGACCTGAGCCGCTCGGCCGGCCCGCCTCCGGTGGTCGACGCCGACGAGGTCGGCGCGGCCAACATGATCCTGACCAACGGCGCGCGGCTCTATGTCGACCACGCGCACCCGGAGTACTCCGCCCCCGAATGCACCGACCCGCTGGACGCGGTGGTCTGGGACAAGGCCGGCGAGCGGGTCATGGAAGCCGCCGCCCGCCACGTCGCGAGCGTCCCGGGCGCCGCCAAGCTGCAGCTGTACAAGAACAACGTCGACGGCAAGGGCGCCTCCTACGGGTCGCACGAGAACTACCTGATGAGCCGGCAGACGCCGTTCTCGTCCGTCATCGCCGGGCTGACCCCGTTTCTGGTGTCCCGCCAGGTGGTCACCGGCTCCGGCCGGGTCGGCATCGGGCCGTCCGGCGACGAGCCGGGCTTCCAGCTCTCGCAGCGATCCGATTACATCGAGGTCGAGGTCGGGCTGGAGACCACGCTGAAGCGCGGCATCATCAACACCCGCGACGAGCCGCACGCCGACGCCGACCGTTACCGGCGGCTGCACGTCATCATCGGCGACGCCAACCTCTCCGAGACGTCGACCTATCTCAAGCTCGGTACCACCGCGCTGGTGCTCGACCTGATCGAGGACGGTCCGGCGCACGGAATCGACCTCAGCGACTTGGCGCTGGCCCGGCCGGTGCACGCCGTGCACGCGATCAGCCGCGACCC
>NZ_DATNJW010000685.1:0-2643 GCF_035603715.1 Mycobacterium sp.
CATGAACTCTCCGAACACGACAGTCCCGGGCAGGCATCGCTGCAGGTCTTGCAAGGACACGTGCATCTCACCGCCGGTGAAGACAGTTGGGATGGCAAGACCGGCGACTACGTGGTCATCCCCCCGCAACGGCATTCCCTACAGGCGGTGGACGATTCGGTGGTCATGCTGACCGTCTTCAAAAGCCTCCCTTCGGTTTAGTCCGATGCTGTCGACGCCCTGGTCTCGGGCGATGGGCCTGCGCGTGCCCATCGTCAACGCCCCCATGGGAGGCGTAGCCGGTGGACGGTTGGCTGCCGGGGTCAGCGCCGCCGGTGGACTGGGCATGGTCGGCATGGGCACCGCCGGGTCGACGTCGTTGTTGCACGCCGAACTACCGCATGTGACAGGGACGTTCGGAATCGGCCTGGTGGACTGGGTGATGCGGAAAGAGGTGGGCCTTTTCGAGGCTGCGCTCGCCGCGCAGCCGGTGCTGATCTCGGTCAGCTTCGGCACCGATCTGTCTTGGGTGAGCCGCGTTCACGACGCCGGAATCCTTGCTGCCACACAGGTTTACAACGGGGCCGAGGCACGCAGAGCGGAAGACGCCGGGATCGACCTGATCGTGGCCCGCGGCAGCGAGGGTGGCGGCCATGGGGATGCGACGATCGGCACGCTGCCGCTGCTCGACGCGGTGTTGGACGTGGTGGCGGTGCCGGTGCTGGCCGCCGGTGGCATCGCGTCGCCGCGCAGCCTCGCCGCGGTGCTGGCCGCCGGGGCCAGCGGAGCCTGGCTGGGCACCTGCCTGTCGGCGTCAGTGGAGGCGCTGACGAGCGACGCCGGACGCCGCGCGCTGGTCGCGGCCCGCGAGACCGACACCACCAGCACCCGGGTGTACGACATCGTCCGTCATCTGCCGTGGGCGGAGCGGTTCCCGTCACGCGTGCTGCGCAACGACTTCGTCGCCCGCTGGACCGGACATGAGGACGCGTTGGCCGAAGACGCCGCTGCTGAAGCTGAACTGGCCGCCGCGATCGCCGCCGATGACCGCCGAATCGCGGCGGTCGATGCCGGCCAGGGCGTCGGGATGGTCACCGATGTCGCCCCGGTCGGCGAGGTCATCGAACGCCTCTGCACGGGCGCCCGCGAGTTACTCGCGGGCTGGGGCTAGACCGCCCGTACGTAACGCTTGTTCATCACGCGCTGCAGCAGCGAGGTGAACGGTCCACCGGCTTTGCTCCACCACGTCGCCGGCCGGGAGAAGGCGGAGACCTCGGCGAACACCGCGGAGGTAACGGGGTCATGGCGCACCACGAACCGCTCCTCGCCGGACTCCGGATGCCCGGGCAGGGTGCCGTAGGCGAATCCCTTCACGTGCGGCTCGTCGACGATGTACACGACCCGGCACGGTGCCTTCAGGAACCCGATTTTCACCACGACCACCGTGCCGACGGTGATGAATTCGCTGCTGGGCTGCACCCGCAGGCCGGAGCCGCGCTGCATGCCCCAGCGCATCACCGCGTCAGCGGCCTGCTCGAAGCGAAGCCGACCCATGCCGATGTGGGCCGAGTAGCCAATGTGCTTGTACCCCGGGGGCGGCGGGCCGGCCGTCGCGCCCACCTCGGGATAGGTGAAGGGCAGTTGAGCAATCGTTTGCAAGTCCACCGGGCCAGCTTGCCACGCGGACGTGGCCGGTTTTTGCGGGCTCGCGTACGGTCGGCGATGTGACTACGCAAGCTCCCGCCCAGGCATCCGGAACCTTCACTCTCGGCGGTGATCTCACCATCAACCGCCTCGGCTACGGCGCAATGCGTCTGACCGGCAAGGGGGTTTGGGGCCCACCCGCCGACCGAGACGAAGCGGTTCGCGTGCTGCGGCGCGCTGCCGAACTCGGCGTCAACTTCATCGACACCGCGAACTCATACGGCCCGTACTTCGCCGAGGAGATCATCCGGGAGGCGTTGCATCCCTACGACGGGCTGGTGATCGCGACCAAGGCCGGGTTGCTGCGCACCGGACCCGACGTGTGGGTTCCGCTGGGCTTCCCCGCCTACCTGCGTCAAGAGGCCGAGCTCAGCCTGCGCCGGCTCGGCGTGGAAACCATTGACCTGTTTCAGCTGCACCGCATCGACGACAAATTCCCGATGGAAGACCAGATCGGCGAGCTGGTCAAGTTGCAGCATGAAGGCAAGATCCGCCACATCGGACTGTCAGAGATCAACGTCGACCAGCTGCATGCCGCCCAAAAGATCACGCAGATTGTCTCGGTGCAAAACCTCTACAACCTGACCAACCGTTCCGCCGAAGCACTTCTGGGCGAGTCCACCAAACAGGGGATCGGCTTCATTCCGTGGTTCCCGCTGGCCGCGGGCCCGCTCGCGGCGCCGGACGGTCCGCTGGCCAAGCTCGGCTCCGAGCATGGCCACGCGACGCCGTCGCAACTGGCGCTGGCCTGGTTGCTGAAACGCTCACCGGTGGTTCTCCCGATTCCGGGCACCTCGAGTGTCGCGCACCTGGAGCAGAACGTCGCCGCCGCCGAGATCGAGCTCAGCGACGACGAGTTCGCGAAGCTGAGCGAGCTCGGCAAGCAGAACGCCTAGCCCGGCGCCGACGCTCGCCGCCGGGCAATACGGTGTTCTGGTGGCCGGCGAACATGCGCGACAT
>NZ_DATNJW010000686.1:0-16354 GCF_035603715.1 Mycobacterium sp.
CCGGCCATGATGCCGCCGTCGACGTTGAGAATCGTGCCGGTGACCCAACTGGCTTCATCAGAAAGCAGATAGGTGACGGCGTTGGCCACGTCGGCCGGAGTGCCAACTCGTCCCAATGGGTGAAGCGGCGCGAAAGTATCGAGCGTGGCGTCGATCTCGTCTTTGGGAATGAAGCCCTCGTAGAGTGGGGTCTTGACGACGGCCGGTGCCACCGCGTTGACCCGAATCTGGTGCTCGGCAAGCTCGATGGCGAGGTTATGGGTCAGCGCATGCAGGCCGGCCTTTTGCATCGAGTAGCCAGACGATGGTGTCAGACCGATCGCCTGATGTGCCCACATGCTGCCAATGTTGACGATGGAGCCGCCGTCCCCACGGGCGATCATGCCCTCAACGACGGTCTGCGTCAGGAAGAACAGGGCGTAATTCAGCTCCATGTAGGAGTCGTAGAACTGCGCGTCGTACTCGACAAACGCCTTCGGGATGAAGAATCCAGCCGCGTTGACCAGCAGTGTCGCGTCGCCGTGATGCTCGGAAACCGCACGCTGCACATCGGCGACCGCGCTGCGATCGGTCAACTCGGCAGTGATCCCCCACGCTTGGCCACCACCGCCGGTGAGTTCGGTCACGGTGTCATCAACACGGTCTTTCGAGCGTCCGACGATCACCGCGCTGCCGCCGTGGCGCACGATGTCAACAGCGACCTGCCGGCCCATACCGGCGCTGCCTCCGACGACGATGACCTTCTTGGAATCGAAGTGCATAGTGAGACCCTTCTACTAATCATTCTCGGCGACTTCTGCTTGGCCATTTCCGCCTTTGCCCGGCAAGAAGAGTTGTAGCCCTGGCGACGACACTTGGCGCCACGTATGTCGACGTTGAACTGGCATCAGTCTGCTGCCCGGCGGGGTGAGCCGTCATCACCCCAGCGTTGTTTCACCCGGGTGAGTTCTGGTGGGGCGCCGCTGCCAACAGCTGACACCTTTTCCACTCGATAGGCACTGGATATGGGCTGCATAGCCCAGTAAGACTATTTACCCCCGTTCGGCCTGATGTGGGCCAACCGCAGTCCGCAAGGAAGGCCCCTAAGTGCTCAGTGTCATCGTGGGTGCTGGGGATCATGAAACGGACAGCACCAAAGTCCTGCGAATTTCCTAATCGTCTGTAGGACAATGTGATTCAAAGCGAAGTAATGTAGGCCGGCGCTACGTATTGAAGAGCCCCAGCTCAAGAGTATGCGCGATCTGGGCGATCGCGGCCTGAGCACGCACACTGTTGCCGGCCTGATCCAGCGGCGGGGAGAAGGCGGCGATCGCCAGCTTGCCCGGCGACACCGCCACTAGACCGCCTCCGACGCCGCTCTTGGCGGGCAGCCCGACGGTATAGGCCCAGTCGCCGGAGGTGGTGTACAGGCCCTCCATCGTCATCAAGGCCAGCACCGGTGGCACGTTGGCTCGCGCAATGACGCGTTTACCGGTGACCGGGTTGACGGCCCCGTTAGCCAGGGTTGCGCCCATGATGGCCAGGTCCACGGTGGTGACCAGCGTCGAGCACTGCAGGGTGTAGATGTCGACGGCCTCCATCGGGTCGCAATACATGTATCCGCCGCAGAGCAGCAGCCACGCGATCGCCCGGTTCTGAAAATTGGTGGCGCGTTCGGAGGCGACGATCTGTTCGCCGACGCTGATCGGGCGACCGGCGAAATTGCTTTGGATCTCCAGGATCTGGCGCCAGCGGTCGTCGGCGTCGGTGGCCGAAACCAAACTGGCTGCTGTCATCGCGCCTGCGTTGACCATCGGCGACATCGGCTTGTTGTTATGAAGTTCCAGCGCCAGAACTGAATTGAATGCCTCGCCTGTGGGATCGGCGCCCACCTTGCGGTGAAACGCCCGCGCGCCGACTTGTTCCATAGCGAGCGCAGCGGTGAATACCTTCGAGATCGACTCCAGAGCGAACTCAGTGTCGGCGTCGCCGGCCGAAAAGGTTTGACCGTCAACGGTTGCCACGCAGATCCCGAACAGCTGCGGGTCCACCTCCGCTAATGCCGGTATGTAGCGGGCGTTCTTGCCGCGCCGGTTCTTCTTGTGTCTGGCGTGTGTGGCGGTGACCGCCGTGGCGATCCGGTCGGGGTCGATTGGTGTACTGGCCAAGGGAGTCACTTCTGTTTCACCGCAGCATGTTGAGTTGCAGCCGTGGTCACCACTTGATGGATGAAGCCGAGCTTTGCGACGACGTGCGGGTGGATGGTGAACGGGTATAGATCGTCGTGGCCCATCGAGTTGTTGACCCGATTGAGCACCCCCGACAGCACGCACCAGTCGGCCATGATGTCCTCGATGGTGGCGTCGGCGTAGGACTCCCGTGCATTGACATTGGCGGGCAGGTCCCACTTCACCCGATCAGCTTCGATGACCAGGCCCGAATCCGCAATCGTGGCGAGGGTTCCGGTGATGTGCAGATAGTGGGCCCAGGTTTCGGCGAAGTCCTCCCACGGGTGGGCGGTGGCGTACTCCGAGATGAAGTCGTACTGCCAGTTCGCCGGTGCCTCGCCGTTGTAGTGGCGTTGCAGCGCGGCCTGGTAGTCCTGCCGATCGTCGCCGAACATCGCCCGGGCGTCGTCGATGAGCGGGGTGTTCTGCACGAGCAGCATCTCGTAGTAGTGGCCGACCTCGTGACGGAAGTGGCCCAGCATCGTGCGATAGGGCTCATGCAGTTTGATGCGTAGATGCTCGCGGTAGAGCTCCAGCGACTCGGCCAGGTCGATGGTGATCACGCCGTTCGAGTGACCTATCGTCACCGGCCGCGCCAGCGTCTTGCTCGACACCAGGTCGAATGCCAGTCCTTGGGGGTCGGCGTAGTACGGATGGACGGGCAGGCCCAGGTCGATCAGCTCGAAGATCAACCGCCGCAGCTCCTTGAGCGTCGAGTCGAGTTCGGACATCGCCTCGGTATCATCCGGCGCGGGTCCCTCGCGCACGAAACTGTCGGCGAAGCAGCAACCGGCTGCAGAGTCGTCGGGGGCTAACCAGTTGCACCCCCGCTCCCAGTGTGCGCAGCGAACCCAGCGACGGCCGTCCATGGTGAGTGTTTGCGACGGTACGCACACCATCCGCCGCGATGGGAGGTGGTAACCGACCATCACGGCACACGTCGGGCACTGCTGCGCCTCGAACGGCACTGCCTGCCCACAGTTGGGGCACCTGGACGCGCGCATGGTCAGAGTCCGCCCACGTTGGAAGCGATTGCCGTCATGAGACCTCCTCGGTCAGAAATCTGATGGCCGGTTAAGCACCGGAAGCCGTGACTTCTTTCTTTTCACAGCACCTTTCGAAATAGATCATCTTTGCGAGGTGGTTGCGGTGCGACAGCTCCGCTGCCTCGGCGGGCTGGCCGTTGCGGGATCAGGCGCGGCCACCAGAAGAAGGGGCCGAGTAGGCGTGCGAGCGCGGGTGTGATCAATGACCGCACGATCAGGGTGTCGAGCAGCAGGCCGATGCCGACCGTTGAGCCGAACATGCCGACGGATGTGAGATCGCTGGACACCATGGCCATCATCGTGACGGCGAACACGATTCCGGCGGTGGTGACGACCCGACCGGATTTCGTCACCGCCCGGATCAGGCCGGTGTTGAGGCCCGCCTCGCTTTCATGGAGATAGCGGGAAACGAGCAGCAGGTTGTAGTCCGATCCGACGGCCACCAGCAGGATGAAGCAGAAGACGATGTTCCACCACGCAAGTGGGATGCCGAGCAGGTTTTGCCAGATCAGCACGGACATTCCGAACGCGCCGGAGAAGGAGAACGCCACCGTCCCAACGATTACCAGGGCCGCGATGATGGCTCTTGTGATGAACAGCATGACCAGGAAGATCAACGAGAACGCTGCTGTCGCCGCGATCAGCAAGTCGATTCTGGTCGCGTCCTTGATGTCCCAGTACGTGGCGGTTCCGCCGCCCAGATACACGTGCGCCCCGGCCAGCGTCGTTCCTTTGAGGGCCTCTTTAGCCGCAGGCAGATACATTTGGTCATGGTGGATGCCAGCCTCGGTGAGGGCCTCCCCATCGTGGTAGATGAGATAGCGGGCCGCATGGCCGTCCGGGGAGATGAAGTACTTCTCGTCGATCTGGAAGTAGGGATTCGCGAAGGAATCTGGCGGCAGATAGAAGAACTCGTCATTTTGCGAGACGTCGAACGCGGTGCCGAAGTCCATTAACTGACGGCCTAGTTCGTCGAGCTGGGTTAGTTGCGGTTCGAGGGTGCTGTTCTCCTCAAGCACGATTTTGTTCAAGTGGTCGAACTGGGCGGCGTTTTCTTTGAGGATCTGCACCAGTTGCGGGGTAACGCGGTCCTGGATGAGCGCGGCCTGCAGGTTTTTCTCCAGGCCCTGAGCCAGTCCGTCGAACTGATCGGTCGCGTCGAACAGTCCCCGGAACGACTGGCAGATCGGGATGTCGAAACAGTGCTTCTCCCAATAAAAGTAGCTGCGCAGCGGGCGCCAATAGTCGTCGAAATTGGCGTAGCTGTCGCGCAGCGCGTTGACAGTCTCACTCATTTGCCGTGCCGCCTCGGCCTGCAGGTGCGCAGCTCCTGCCTGTTGAGCAGTCAATTCCTGCTGGCGGTGAGTGAGGTCGGTCAGGTGCTGGGTGACCGTCGAGATGTCTTTGAGTCGGTTATTGATGTCATGTAAAAAAGGAAGCACCTCTTTGACTTTCGTGCCCAGGGTGCCGATCGTGTATGGGAACGAGGTGTGTTCCAGCGGGCGGCCCAAGGGTCGTGTGACCGCCTGAATCATGCCCACGCCGGGTGTGTGGATGATCGACCGTGCTACCCGGTCGACGGCGATCATGTCCGTGGCGTTGCGGAGGTCGTGGTCAGACTCGACCATCAACATGTCGGCGTTCAGGTGACTGACTGGAAAATGGCGGTCGCTGGCGTCATAGCCCTGGTTGGCCGGGACACTGTGGGCCAAGTAGATGCGGTCGTCATAGTTAGGGTAGTAGCTGACCAACGTCATCGATCCGATCAGCACCACCGCGCAACCGAGCAACAGGATCCGCCCGGGCCAGCGCACGGCGACGGTGCCCACCTTGTCCCAAATCCCGTGCCCTGTCTGATGTTTCTTCGGCTCGAAGGCGCCCAAACGGCTGCCGATCGTGAGTACCGCCGGCCCGAAGGTGAGCGCCGCGGCGACCGCCACCAGAATTCCCGCCGCGCACGGGGCAGCGCAGGTGTTGAAGTAGTTGAGCCTGGTGAATTTCATGCAGAACATGGCACCGGCGACGGCGAACCCGGATCCCAGAATGACGTGGGACACACCGCTGATCGCGCAGTAGTAAGACTGTTCTCGACTCGACCCGGCCAGACGCCCTTCTTGGTAGCGGCCGATCAAGAAGATTGCATAGTCGGTGCCCGCACCTAAAATCAACGACACCAAAGTATTTGCCGCGAACACCGAGATTTGGATTAAGTGGTGATACACCATGAATGCGGCGATTCCGCGGCCACAGAACAGTTCCACGAGCACCATTGTCAGGATGAGGAACGCGGTGGGGATCGAACGGTACACGACCAGCAGCATCACAGAGATCAACACGATCGTGACGAACATGATTATTTTGAGGCTGGCGTCACCGACGTGGATCATGTCCGCCGATAAAACTGCGGATCCCGACGCGTAGACCTTCAGTCCGGGTGGTGGCTGCAGATGTTTGAGGATGTCGGTGACCGAGGTGATGGATCTGTCGTTGAGTGTCGAGCCGATATCACCGGCGACGCGCACCAGAGTGTAGGTCGCCTTCGCGTCGTTGCTCTGTACGCCGGCGGCGGTCGTTCCCTCACCCCACAGGTTCATCACGTACTGGACGTGCTCGTCGTGACGGAGCTTGGCGACCATCTCGTTGTAGAAGGCATGATCCTTCTCGTCGAGTTTGTGATCGGCTTCGAACAGGATGAAGACCAGAGAGTTGCTGTCGCCCTCGCGGAAGACTTCACCAATGTGCTTGAGCGCCTTGACCGAGGGGGCATCGACAGGCACCAGCGGCTCGCGGTTTGCGTCAACTACCGGCTCCAGCTGCGGAACAATCGTGTTGAGCACGAACAGCAACGCCAACCAGGCCAGGACGACCAAGGGGGCGAACCGTCGAATGTTGCGCGCGATGAACGGCCGCTTCGGTGCTGGATCTGGAGTTGGGGGGTCCTGAGCTGCAGGATCCTCAGGTTCCCGAACACGGACAGGCGCTGTGCCGTCGTGGTCGCTCATGCCGAAAGCACCTGGCACCATACACCAGCGTGATCCCCCGTCGCCGTGTGTTCAGACCGCACTTGATCGTCAATTGTGATTCGGCAGCCGATATTTCCACCGGCGGCCTGGGCAGTGATGTCGGCGGTCGCTGTCGTCATAGTGGTGGTCTCAATGTGCGACCACGGTAGGGCGGACAGGTTCACTTCGACAGGCTTGGAATCGACATTCCAATAGCTCACGCGACCCCATCCGCCGAACTCGCCGAAGACCTCGTATTTGATATTTTTCGGATTGAACTGGGCGATCACGAATTTGTTACCGGAGCTCTTTGTGCGGTCCTGTGAACCGAAGATGCCGTGGAAACTGTTGATGGCGAAGCCTGCGACGACAACCACGACTAGCGTCACCATCTGTACCCAGAGCCTGTTCACCATCCGACGGCCCCTAGAAACAGCCACGATGGCGGTCCTTCGGGTAGCAGGGCGAACCAGCGCAGAGCACGGGACGTAAGGCGGGACGCCGATCGGGGTGTGATCGAAGATTGTGATCGACACGTCGATCGTCCTTGTCACCTTGCATCGCTGCTCCTCCTGTCGCGGCACGAGCGAAACTCAGCTTAACGCCTTCAGTGGGTTATGCAACCCACTTATGATTTTTGGTGCTCGAGAACAACGTCCATCCCATCGGCCGCCTACGGCCGCGGAGTTCACCAAGTGGGCACCGCTGTCAGACCACTCACGGCGGCCTAGAAATTGATCATGTGGCCGCTGAGTCCATGGAAGGCCTCTTGGAGCGCTTCGGACAGGGTGGGATGGGTGTGGACGTTGCGCACCAGTTCGTTAACGGTGAGATCCCAGCGCTGTGCGAGTGTGAGTTCGGGTAACAACTCCCCTACGTCGGGACCAATGAGGTGCGCACCGAGCAGCTCCCCGTGGGCGGTGTCGGCAATCACCTTCACAAAGCCTGTCGGATCGCCGAGTCCATGGGCTTTTCCGTTGGCGCGGAAGGGGAACGTCGCGATCGCCACGTCGCCGCCCCGGGATGCGGCGCTCGCGCGGGCCTGTTCTTCTGTCAGGCCGAATGACGCCACTTGAGGTTGACAGAAGGTCACGCGCGGCATCATCGCGTAATCGTCGATGCCCACCGTGGGCGCTTGTGCGATCGTCTCTGCGGCGATGATGCCCTGGGCTTCGGCGACATGGGCCAGCATCATCTTCGCCGTGACGTCGCCGATTGCATAGATGCCGGTCACCGAGGTGGCCATCGTCTCGTCAATGACGATCGCCGCGTTGCGTGAATCCGTATCCACACCAAGCACTTCCAAGCCATAGCCGACAACGTTGGGTGCGAAACCTGCTGCGACGAGAACAGCGTCTACCGTGAGCATCTCCGTAACATCGGAACTGTCCTGTTGATAGCTCAGCGTTACTGCACTATCGGATTCCACGGCCTTCACGATGCGCGTCGACATCAGTTGGTGCACGCCCAGCCCGCGGTAGGCTTTGGCCAGCTCCTTGGAGACGTCGAGGTCTTCATTGGGTAGGACCCGGTCGAGAGCTTCGATTACTGTGACCGCAACGCCGTAGTTGCGCAGCACGTATGCAAATTCCATCCCAATTGGCCCGGCGCCGATGATGGCGATCGACTCAGGCAGTTCGCGCGACATGATCTGCTGTTCGTAAGTACGTACCCGGCTGCTGCGGACCAGTCCGGGCACCATCTTGGGCGTAGCGCCGGTAGCGATGATGGCATTGTCGAAACGCAGTATTTGAGCTCCGTTTTCACCATCGACACGCAGCGAATGCCGATCGGTGAAGGTGCCCTTGCCCTCGTACTCGTCGATCTTGTTCTTGCGCATCAGGAAACGCAGACCCTTGACTCGTGCGGTGGCGATCATCCTGGAGCGGTCGAAGGCGGCGTCATAGCGCATTGAGATCGCGCCCTCGATGCCGAATGTGGCAGCCTGGTGCTGGACCAGATGTGCTATTTCGGCATTGCGCAGCAGCGCCTTCGACGGAATGCACCCTACATTCAGACACACCCCTCCCCAATACTGAGCCTCGACGATGGCCACCTTGAGGTTCAACTGGGCGGCCCGAATCGCGGCTACATAACCACCAGAGCCCGCACCCAAAACCACCACGTCGTAGTGCATGGCTGTCCTCGCTAGCTCCCTCAGTTCATTACCGCGTTGGCCGTTGTTGTGTGAGCCATGGCTGCGTTGCCACTTCCGCGTCCGGGCGCTGCCACCGAATCCGCTTGTCGGTCCGTGATCTCTCCGCTTGGAGGGAATGGATGCTCACCCGTGTGATCGCAACGTCGCCCTCATCAGCGTGTGACAAAGTGGGCCACACTTCCCAGTCTAATCTTATTCAGTGCGAGATGTAGCGTTTGTGGCTTTCACGGACCCGCAAGGACTTCTCATCTCGCAGTTGCGTCGCTAGTATCGAACTGGGATGCTCAGCCCAGACCGTCGTAGCATGCAGGCGTCTCGCTCACTACGGTACAGGCTAACGAGGAGCCGATAGCGGGAGGACAGGCCGATGCCACAGGGCAGACGAGATGATTTCACCCTGGTGACCGCGCACTGGAATAAAGCACGACGATAAGGAGAGAGCGATGTGCGTGCTAAAAGGTATTGGGCGCTTTACCCTTCAGGCCGCAGTGGCAAGTGTGATTATGTCGGTGTCGCAGTATGTTGAGATCGGCCTGACGCGTCGTGCGCCGAGCGATTTACCCATCCGGCTCGTTGAAGTGATCGCCAAACGTGAGGCGAAGCCCGGTTTTCAGCGTGAGACCGCCCTCGAGCTTGGACAAGGCACGCTCGCCGCTATTGCTTTGGCGACGGCCAACGTTCTGCGTCCTATTCCCATGGCCGAGGCGATCGCACTGAATGCGTTGATGATGTCGCTCGGGAACGCTGCCGCTGTCCGTGCCGCTGGGTTGGGAGGTATGCCGTGGACGTGGTCGAGGCGTGAGCTTGTTATCGACCTGACCCATAAGACCGTCTTGTCGATGGCGACTCGGGCAATCGTCGAACGAAACAGTATACGAAGGTAACGGCTGCCCGCTACACGGCCCCAACCTAGGTACGCGCGAGTTGACGATGACGTGAATTCCGCTCGTGCACAGTGGGCTTCCCCGAATTCAGTTGGCGTTGAGGTTGCGCGCGCCGCGTCCTCGCCGGCCATGAGCCCGCCGCAACCGACGTCATCATGCAGGTGCACTTTGTCTCTACTTGAAACAGCATTCGAATTCTTCAATGTCTCGCACCTTGCGCGTCAGGGCTTACCAGTTCATACTGGGTGCTCTGACCCAGTTATACGAGTGATGTCGTGGTGCTGTCAAGACGAGCCAGGTCAACTAGCCCAACTGAACTCGCACACACGCAGGCCACCCGCGCCGGTGTCAGATGCTGTCCGGGTGATGAAGACAGTCAGAGACGCCGGAGAGGGAACTCAAGAGGAGAGGGCATCAACAATGGCGGTCGTAGCAGTAATTTGTCATTCGGACTACGGACACACGTGGCGCCAAGCCCAAGCCGTTTATGAAGGGGCGCAGGCGGTTGGCGCACGTGTCGATCTGGTAGGCATCAAGCAGGATGGTGAAGTTGCGGATGCGGGGTGGGACACTCTCACACGCGCCGATGGGATCCTGTTCGGCTGCCCGACACACATGGGCGGACCATCCTGGCAGTTCAAGCGGTTCGCCGACGCCACCAACCACCGAACCTGGGTTCCGACACTCTGGCGCGACAAGTTCGCGGGTGGGTTTACGAACTCCGCGGCGATGAGCGGAGACAAGTTTTCGACGCTGACCTACTTCTGGACCCTAGCGATGCAGCACGGCATGGTCTGGATTGGCTCAGGGATGAAGCCGGCAATCGGCTTCGACAAGAACGCGCCGCGAGAAAGTCTGAATTTCATTGGCGCCTACACCGGTGTCATGGCGAGCAGTCCACATAACGATCCCGCCGACATGTCACCTGCCGATCTCTGCACTGCCCGAGCCTACGGCGAACGTTTCGCCACATTTGTAGCCACAGGCAAAACCCCGTCAACCCCGTACCACGACTTCACCTTTGACAAGCGAGAGAAGTCGGGCTGACGCGGCAAAAGCGCTGTCGACACATCAAGATGCAACAAGGCCCCCTCGGGCTGGGAACAACTACGGAGGCCGTCGCCGTGACCGACACTGACTTCAGGACCTTTCGACTGCCGTTACGTCATTGCGCGGGGCAATTACCCGCCCTCGGGTTTGGAACCCTGATTTCAGATCCAGTGCTCACGGCACGGGCGACCAAAGGTGCACTGGAAGCCGGATTCCGACACTTCGACTGCGCGGAGCGGTATCGCAATGAACGCGAAGTTGGCGAAGCACTGCACACGGGCCTGACTTCCGGAGCGATCAAACGCGAGGACATCTTTGTCACGACAAAGTTGTGGAACACCAATCACCGACCTGAACGGGTCGCGACCGCTCTCCTGGCAAGTCTTGACCGACTCGGACTCGACTATGTCGATCTCTACCTCATGCACACGCCGTTCGCATTCCAGCCGGGCGACGATCAGGACCCCCGAGATGAGAACGGTCAAATCATCTACGATCGCGGCGTAACCCTGATCGACACCTGGCGGGCGATGGAAACCCTGGTGGACCAAGGAAGGTCCCGCGCCATCGGACTATCGGATATTTCGTTATCCGTGCTGTCGATTCTCTACGAACATGCCAGGATCAAGCCGGCCGTGGTCCAAGTCGAAGCACACCCCTACCTGCCTGAAACGGAACTTCTACAGTTTTGCAAGGAAGAGCGCCTGGTGTTTTTGGCATTTGCCCCTTTGGGCCACGGAATCTCACCTGGTCCCCTGGGAGACCCCGTGGTCGCGGCTGTCGCTGCACGACTCGGAAGAACACCCGCGCAGGTTCTGCTGGCTTGGGCCGTGCAGCGGGGTACCGCGTTGCTCACTACCCCGAAATCTGCCGCACGAGCCCGCGAGAATTTCGACGTCCGCGCCCTACCCGAAGATGCATTCGATGCAATTAACCGGATCGCAACCCGGCAGCGGTTCAACACTGTCGTTGACGGCGGCAGCCCGGGCTTCATCCCGCGGGGAAATTGACTGGGCAAGCCAACGAGCGAGTCCCGCAGCTGCCCGTGCTGGACCAAGTCTGGCGCAGGGACGTCGCGATTCATCCCCGGTGATTACTTGGGTATTCACAACAACCTATCGATGTCTCAGCGTCTCAAAGCTGGCGAGGCACAACGCCATACGGCGCGCCTTAGCTCCCGACCGAAATGATTGTCTTGCCAGGCAATCGGCCGGGGCGCTGACCACTCGCGTACGCGTCCCGACCCCTGGAGAGCGGAAATGTCTCCGCGATCTCGACGTGCAGTTGCCCGCTATCAACGAGTTGAGCCAACTTGGTCAGCTGGCCTCGGTTAGAGGTCACCAGAAAGAAGTTGGCGGTGACTCCGTACTCGTCAGCTTTGCCCGCGGCAGGGGTACCAGCGATGGTGACCAATCGCCCGCCGCCGCGCAATACCTTGAAAGACCGCTCGAGAGTGTCCCCGCCAACGGTGTCTATCACCACGTCGTAGATGGCATCGCTACGTTCGAAGCCCTCGGTACGGATATCGATGACTCGTTTCGCGCCAAGCCCGCGAAGCAACTCAGCTGCGTCGCTGCGCACTGTCGCGGTAACGTCCGCCCCGAGCATCGCAGCAAGTTGCACTGCAAGTATCCCTACCGCGCCCGCACCTCCATGCACCAGCACCGCCTCACCCGGCTGAACGGCGGCGCGATCTACTAACGCCTGATAAGCGGTCAGTCCTGCCAGCGGCAACGCCGCCGCAACAGCATGTGACAAACCCGCCGGCTTCTGAGCTAAGTCAACAGCAGGCACGGCAACAAATTCGGCAGCAGCGCCATCACGATCGAATCCAATAAGTCCGCAGACGTCGTCACCCGCGTTGACGTCCTTCACTTCTGAGCCGACCTCACGCACTACACCTGACACTTCGTGAGACAAAATGACCGGGGTACGGCTCACACCGCTCCGAGTCCACGTTTGTGGCCACTTGAGCTCGTCGAAAGTAATCGCGGCAACGTGTACCGCCACCAACACTTCGTCGGCCGCCGGAACCGGAATAGGCGCCCGCTCGACCACAAGCACCTCGGGCCCACCCTGGCGATGGGCGCGCAGCGCTGTCATCTCCTTTGAGCCGTCGAGCTCACACTCGACAATGGACCGCTGCTCGCAGCACGCAGAATCCGACATTAGTTCTCCTCCGGTCGTTACGACACGAACCATGCGCGTGCCAGAGTACCTGATACTGGGCTACATGACCCAGTTATTACTGAAGCTCGCAAGAATGCCGGATACCGCAGTACGAACACTTATTTCAGGTTCAATCGACGAGGACTTCCTGAATCACTAGAGTATGGGCTATCTGACCCAGTATGATTGCAGCTGCGCAAGCTGTCATGTTGCCCGCGTCGCCCTGCGTCTTCACCGGCCGGTGGCAGCCGGTACGGCACCTGCAACGGCAATATCGAGAGCAGATGGGCCTGACCCGCAAGGCATTTGCCCTCACATCAATAAGGAGAACTCGTGAGTCAGAACGTTCACTATCGCTTCGCCGACGTCGATGGGCACAAAATCTTCTACCGTGAAGCCGGTTCCGTTAGCAGCCCGGTCCTAGTGTTACTGCACGGCTTCCCGACGAGTTCCTACATGTTCCGCGATCTGGTCCCGCAATTGGCTGACCGCTACCACCTCGTCGCCCCCGACCACCTTGGATTCGGCCTGTCTGATGCACCGAGTTTCGATGAGTTCGAGTACTCCTTTGATGCGCTGGCTGACATCACCGCAGCGCTGCTAAAGCAGCTCGGGATCAGCCGGTATGGGCTCTACGTTCAAGATTACGGCGCGCCCATCGGGTGGCGTCTGGCGCTGCGCGCCCCGGAGGCGATCACCGCGATCATCACTCAGAACGGCAACGCGTACGAAGCTGGGCTGATCAAAGAGTTCTGGGCGCCGATCATGGACTATCAAAGCGTCCAAAATGCGGAAACAGAAAAAGGAGCGCGATGGAATCTGACCCTCGATGCCACCCGCTGGCAGTACACCTTCGGAGTTAGCGACGAAACACTACTAAACCCCGAGTCCTGGCATCACGACTTCAGATTGATATCCCGGCCGGGAAACGACCTCGTACAACTCAGGCTATTTGTTGACTACGCCAGCAACGTGCGCATGTATCCACAGGTGCAGCAATACTTTCGCGACAGTCAAGTCCCGCTCCTGGCGGTATGGGGTCAAGGCGATGGCGGATTCGGACCTGCGGGTGCCACCGCGTTCGGTGACGATCTCCCACGGGCGCAGATTCACCTACTGGACGGCGGGCACTTTCTACTCGAGACCGCCCTGGGTGATGTAGTCGCCTTGATCCGTCAGTTCCTGGGCGGGCTCTCACTCGACGGTTGAGTCCGCCAGATCCCTCGCGTGTCGCAGTGCGGCAAGTCTCGAAAAGCATTTTCGCACAACAGGTCACAGCAGTGCATTGCACTCTCTGTGTGCCAGCAGGCAGGCCCGAACGCACCCGTGCCTGGGCGCCAACGGCTCACAGTCAGGGGTCAGCCGCTGCTGGCCAGTGCCGGTTGCACACCGCCGCGGTCGCGGCAGAGCGCGGCGACTTCACACGGAACAGCGTGAACATTCGCGCCCGATCGAGCCGCGGTGAGCCCGCAAGTTATCGCGCCGCCGAAAAAGAGGGCTGCGCTGACTTGCAGCAGCCGGGCGAAACCGACCTCGGTCAAACTGCCGGCGGCGATTAAACCCATACACGCCACCGTAATTAGTGACGACAGCCGTGACACAGCGTTATTGATCGCCGATGCCAGACCACTGCGTGCGGGATCGACGGCCGACAGGGCGAACGATGTCAGCGGTGTGACCGTGGCCACCAGCCCCGCCGCCAGCATCATCATGCCCGGCACTACACTCGCAACAACATTCACCGCACCCGCCGATAATGCGATCACCAGCAGCCCGGTCCCAGCCAATGCCGGTCCGATGACAAGGAAAAACCCTGGCCCCACGCGCGCGGCGAGAGCACCAACGTGGCGGGCGAATAAAAAAGACATGATGGGAATGGGCAGCGTGACCATTCCTGCAGCCGTCGCCGAGTAGCCACCGACCTCTTGGATGTAGAGGGAGATCACCAGCGATCCCAGTGCCAACCCGCCATAGACAAAGGCGGTGGCGAGGTTGGCGCCAGCAAAATTGCGGTCCGCCAGCAGGCGCAAGGGAAGCATGGGGTCTGTTGCGCGACGCTCCCACACCACGAAGAACACCAACATGATCACCCCGACAGAGACAGACGTCGCTACGACAGAATCAGTCCAGCCACGCTGTTGGGATTCGATAAGTCCGTAGACACAGGCGGTGAGTCCGCCTGCCGATAATGCCGCTCCCCCAACATCGACTCTGGGATGCTCAGCCGGAGCTTGCACGGGGCATAACCAATATGTCAGCGCGTAACCGAGGACCATCGGAAGCGCAGACAGCGCATAGATCCACCTCCATGTCAGCAGATCCACGGCAAGTCCTCCCAGCAGTGGTCCTAACGCGAACGCGGTGCCGGTCCAGGCTGTCCAGGTCCCGATCGCCGCAGGCTGAGCGGCACGATCAAACGTTGAATTAATCAGCGCCAGGGATCCTGGTACTAAAAACGCAGCACCCATACCCTGGATGGCCCTAGCCGCGACAAGCATTAACGGCGAACTGGCGGTCGCCGCGAGGATTGATCCGGTGCCGAACGCGGCGAGGCCGAAACGCATCACCAGCACTCGTCCGAAGAGGTCCGAGATAGACCCGCCCGGCAAGATCAATGCTGCCATTGACAGCAAATAGCCGTCGACGACCCATTGCTGCAGCGGCAGACCTCCCCCCAGATCGCGTTCGATGGCCGGCAGCGCCAAGTTCACGACGGTCCCATCAAGAAATGCGACCATCGACACCATGACCGCGACGACCATGACCCTGCTCGTGGGCGCTGCGTTGCGGAGACTCACGCTACGTCCCGCTGATAACGGTTCGTACCGATCTCCGGCGCCGATGTAACGCACAGACCAGCCAGCACGATGCGCGAGCACCGTTGCGCAATGGCAGTTTTCGGCCCTCCCGGGTCTGTAGGCACGCGGCCCGCCCAATCCCGGCCTGCCCGCGGCGATCCATTCGGCTTCATCAACTGGCACATCCGATCGCGGGCCCGCGGGACTCCCCAAACCTCACGCCTCAGAGACTACCTCCTCCCGAGGCAAACTGGGTCACATCACCCAGATGAAGTCGCTGCTGAACAATTTTCCGCGCGACTGACACTAGATATGGGCTGGCTGACCCAGTAGTGTCATGCGCATTAACGGCGGCCTGACATCGGCCAGCCACGTGGGCCTTTAGGTCGCAGCTCGCCGGGAAAGGATAGTGATGTCTCACCATTTTGACACTCAGGTCGCCAAAGACGACTCGCGACTCAACATCTTGGACATGTACTTATTCGCGGGAGCGACTCCGGACACGACCGCGATGATCCTGACAACGAACCCAGACGCCGGCATCTTCGCACCTTTGACGCTCCACCCGGAAGGCATCTACGCCTTCCGCTTCGACATCAGCGGCGATGCAACAGAGGATGTAGTTTTCAAATTCGTCTTCGAGGAGCCCCACCATGTTGGCGGGAACCCTGCGGACCACGCGCAGAGGTTTCGCGTGGTGCGAGCGACTGGTGATGAGATACCAGGCGCAGGTGGTCAAATGCTCGCCGAGGGGATTGTCGGGCGATCCGTTCACACCGCTGATGGGGTTCAGGCTTACGTTGGACGCTCAGCCGAACTGTGGGCGGCCGACGCGTTCGGCTTCTTCACGTTTGTCAACAGTTTGTTCGCCGAGCAACGTTATGCCAGCGACGCATTCGAGCACGGAAACAACCTGTTCCAGGGCCGCAACAACATGGCCACTGTCCTGGAGATACCGAACTCTCTGCTACAAGCCCGCCGGGTGCACGCGTGGGCGACAGCGAGTCTGTGTGGACACGCACCGGAGGTGCAGGTGTACA
>NZ_DATNJW010000687.1:0-4624 GCF_035603715.1 Mycobacterium sp.
TCGGAATTCCCGCTCCACATCGACGTAGGCCTCGGCGAACACCTGCAGGATGCGGGCGTCGACATCGGCCACGACGTCCAGCAGATCTTTGCGCGCGCCCTTGACGTCCTCGAGTTGGGTGGACAGGAAGTTGTAGCGCTCTTCCAGCGCGGCGAACTCCTCCAACGCTAGCGGGTTAACCCGGCCCAACTCGGCCAGCTCTCGTTCGGCGCGTTTGGCGCGTCGTTCCTGGGTGGGCCGGTCGAACGGCAGCGGGGCCGGCGCCGTCACCTGCTCGCCGCGCTCGCGGGCCTGCTCGTATTCGGCCATCTCCAGCTCGGTCGGCGGCAGCGACACCTCCGGGCCGTACTCGGCGACCAGCACGTCGGGCGACATGCCGAATTGTTCGAGCACCATTTGCTCGAGCTGCTCGATGCGCAACGCCGCTTGCGCTTTGGCCACCTCGTCGCGGTGCAGCGATTCGGTCAGCGTGCCGATCCGGGCGCCCAGTGTGTTCACCTCGTCGCGGACTGCGGCCATTGCCACCGACCGCTGCTGGCGCTCGGCGGACAGCACGTCGCGGTGTTGCGACGCCGCCCCGACCACTTGGGCCAGCCGGGCGGCCAGCTGCCGTCCGGCGTCGGCGACCGCGGCGGCCACCGCGGCCGCGTGCTGACGCGCGGCGCGGGCCTGCTGCGCCCGCACTCTCGCCTCCCGCTCCGCGGCGGCAGCACGACGCAACGAATCCGCTTTTCCGCGAACGGCATTGGCGCGCTCTTCGGCTGTGCGCACCGCCAACCGGGCTTCCACCTCGACACCGCGGGCGGCCTCAGCCGCCGCCGCGACCTGATGGCGGTCCACGGGCTCGGCGGTGACGTGTTGGGTCTGTTCGACATTGGTCAGCCGAGTCTCGAGTTCGCCGAGTTCGCCGAGGGTCTCAGCACGCCCGGTCTCTAACTCCTCGCGTTGGCGCATCAGCCTGCGCCACTCCTCGTCGGCGGCGCGGGCGTCCTGACCCAGTCGCCCGAGCTGTTCGTAGATCGCCGAGATGGCCGCGTCGGATTCGTTGAGCGCAGCCAACGCCTGTTCGGCGGAGTCCTGACGAGCGGCCTGCTCGCTCATCGCCCCGGACAGCGCTGCGACGAGCTCGCTGGTTTGCGTCTCGGCTGCGGTGAGTTCGGCACGCGCTTTGGCGATTTCGGAGGTGATCTCCAGCGTGGAGGGTTTACGGTCGGAACCGCCGCTGACCCAACCGGCCCCCACCAGATCGCCGTCGCGGGTAACCGCGCGCAATCGTGGCTGCGCCGCAACAAGATTCATCGCTTCACTCAGACCGCCGACCACAGCGACGCCGGAAAGCATGGCCACCAGCGCTCCGCGCAACCGGGTCGGCACCTCGACAAGGTCCAGTGCCCAGCGCGCGCCGTCCGGCAGGGCGCCCACCGGCGCCGGATCGTGTGTGGGCCAGTCGCTCAGCACGATGGCGGCCCGGCCGCCGTCGGCCTGTTTCAGCGCGGTGACCGCATCTGCCGCCGCGGTGAAACTATCGGCGGCCAGCGCGTCGGCGGCTGCGCCGAGCACCGTTGCCAGCGCGGCCTCATATCCCGACTGCACCTGGACAAGTTTTGCTATTGAACCGAAAATTCCGGCACTGCTTCGGTTTTGAGTGAGCCAGGCGGCGCCGTCTTTGCGCTCCAGGCCGACCGACAAAGCGTCGATGCGGGCCCGCAGGGAGGCTACTTGACGTTCGGCGCCGCGCTCAGCGGATTGCAGTTCGGCAACCCGCTCGTCGGCCAGCCGCAACGCGGCGATCGTCCGGTCGTGATGCTCATCGAGTCCGACCTCGCCTTGGTCGAGCTCCCCGACCCGGCCCTGCACGGTTTCGAACTCGGCTTTGGCCTGCTGGGCACGCGCGGCGGCTTCCTCGATGCGCTCCGACAGCTTGGCCACACCGTCGTCGATCGACTCCACCCGCGCCCGCATGGTCTCCACCTGGCCGGCCAGTCGCGCCAAGCCCTCGCGGCGGTCGGCCTCGGCCTGCACGGCCGCCAAGTGGGCCTGCTCGGCCTCGGTGGCGGCTCGTTCACGGTCGGCAAGCTCGGCACGGGCAGCGTCAAGCCGGGTGCGGGTAGCAGCGAGCTCGCCGAGCAGCTCCTGCTCGGCCGCGGCCACCTGGGCGGCCTCAGCCTCTAATTCGTCGGGGTCGGGGCCACCGGTCGACGTGGTCTCGACATCCAGATGCTGCGCACGCTCGCTGGCAATGCGCACGGTCGCTCCGACCCGTTCGGCCAAGGCGGACAACCGAAACCAGGTCTGCTGTGCGGATTCCGCACGCTCGGACAATGCCGTCAACGCCGCCTCGTGGGCGGCCAGTTCCTCGGACGCCACCGTCATCCGGGTCGAGGCTTCGTCGTGCTCGCGACGCAGTGTCGCCTCGGCCTGGTTGGTGTTGTTGAGCTCGCCCTGGCGAGTGACCACGTCGTCGGCGGCCAGCCGCAGCCGGGCATCACGCAGATCAGCCTGGATGGTTTGGGCCCGCCGGGCCACTTCAGCTTGGCGGCCAAGCGGTTTGAGCTGGCGACGCAGCTCGGTGGTCAGGTCGGTCAACCGGGCCAGGTTCGCCGACATCGACTCGAGTTTGCGGACGGCTTTTTCTTTGCGCTTGCGGTGTTTGAGCACACCGGCGGCTTCCTCGATGAACGCCCGACGCTCTTCGGGTCGGGATTCCAGGATTTCGTTGAGCTTGCCCTGCCCTACGATGACGTGCATTTCGCGGCCGATGCCGGAGTCGCTCAGTAGCTCCTGGACATCCATCAAACGGCAAGTACTACCGTTGATTTCGTACTCGCTCGCTCCATCGCGGAACATTCGCCGGGTGATCGACACCTCGGAGTATTCGATCGGCAACGCGTTGTCGGAGTTGTCGATGGTGACGGTGACCTCGGCGCGCCCCAGTGGAGCACGAGACGAGGTGCCCGCGAAGATGACGTCCTCCATCTTGCCGCCGCGCAGCGTCTTGGCGCCCTGCTCCCCCATCACCCAGGCCAGCGCGTCGACGACGTTGGACTTCCCCGACCCGTTGGGGCCGACCACTGCGGTGATGCCGGGTTCAAAGCGCAGAGTCGTCGGCGAGGCGAAGGACTTGAAGCCCTTCAGCGTCAGACTCTTGAGGTACACGGCGAGCCAGACTACCGCTCGGTGAAGCCACTGATGGCTTCGCCGCGCGGCGACCAGTCGACCACAACTGTGTCGACGTGGCCTGGTGTTTCTCCCCCCTGCAACAGGAGTAACAGCCGTTCACAGGCGTCACGCGAACCCTGCGCAACCACCATCACCCGACCGTCGGGGCGGTTGGCGGCGTAGCCGGTCAGGCCCAACTCCAGCGCCCGCGCACGGGTCCACCACCGGAAGCCGACGCCTTGTACCTGGCCATGCACCCACGCGGTGAGCCGGACGTCAACGCCCGACATCGACGACCTGGAAGCTGATTTTCGTTCCCGATTTCAGCGTTCGCCCGACCGTGCACACCTGGTCGATGGCGCGCTCGACCACGGTGAGGACGCGCGCCTTCTCGGCATCATCCAGACCCGACAGGTCGACTTCGAGCGCCTCCTCGAGCAGCGGGTAGACCTCTCGCTCACGATCGGCGTGGCCGGACACCCGAACGGTCGCCTGGTAGTCGTCGCCGAGCCGGCGGGCCAACGGCGAGTCGCTGGACATCCCACTGCAGGCCGCGAGCGCGATCTTCATCAGCTCGCCCGGCGTGAAGACCCCATCGACGTCTTCGGAGCCGACGAGCACTTCCGCGCCCCGCGAGCTATGGCCGGTGTAACGGCGCACCCCGGTGCGCTCCACCCACAGTTCCGTCATGACGTTATTTCTACCGTGCGTGACCGCCGCCGATTGCAGCCCGCGGCCCCTGTCAGTCGCGCAGCGTGCGTCCCTGAGCGTCGCGGACGTTGCCCGTCAGCATCATGATTGCGTCGATGAACGGCCAAATCCCGCCGATACCGAAGGTAAGAAAGGTCACCGCGATCTGGGCAAGACCGATACCGGTATAGCCGAGATAGAACCGACCGACACCGAATCCACCCAGGAACAGCTCGAGCAGTCCAGCTGTGAGCTTGCTCTTGTCTGACAAGGGCTGACCGTGGGCGTCCAGATACGGTCCGCCGGGTGCATACGGCATCCCTGGTGGGCCACCGCTCGGATACGGCGCCTGCCAACCGGGATAACCGCCCTGGTGGGGAGGATACGGGCCCGGCGGCGTTGGCGGATATTCGAACGGGCGGGGTTGTTCAGGCTCGGTCATGCGCCTGATGATGACGCAAATACGCACCCGAGTCTTGCAGTCGCCACACTTTGCCCCTCGAATACCTCAACTCCGCGGGTCAGCTTCGCGGCCGCGGCTGACAGCGGGGGCAATAGAACGACGAGCGGTTCATGAACTTCTCTCGGCGGATGACCGCGCCGCAGCGCCTGCACGGCTTCTCTTCGCGGCCATAGACATTCAGCGATCGGTCGAAGTAGCCGGATTGGCCATTGACGTTGACGTACAGCGAGTCGAAGGACGTGCCACCCTGCGCCAGCGCGTCGCGCATCACCTCTGCGGCGGCCTCCAGCAAGGTCGTCAGCTGCTTGCGGG
>NZ_DATNJW010000688.1:0-9290 GCF_035603715.1 Mycobacterium sp.
GCAGCAACCAGTCGGCGCGACGGCCTCCCGACGGAACGATCTTGCCCTGCTTCATCTGCTCGTTGAAGGTGGCTTCCCACAACGTCCGAAAGCAGAGCACATGCCGGGCCAGCCCGCAGGCGATGGCGAGCATCGCGGCGATCACCGAGCCGCCGGGGCCGAATGTCTCGATACCGCCGTTGTGCCATGTCGGCCGAATGCCAAGCGCGGCTTCCAAAGAGGTAACCCCGCCTTCGCCGAAGCCGCCGAGGTTGCCGCCCCCGGGGTAGGTCGACAAGCCGTCGATGTCGTCGATGGTCAGGCCGGCGTCGGCGATCGCGGCCTCGCAGGCCGCGATGGTCAGCGACAGCGGTGGCACCATCAACCGTCGCCCGATCTCCGACATGCCGATTCCGGTGAGCGCCACCTTGTCTTCGAATTTCTCCGGCGTCAGCATCGGCCGTACGAACTCTCCGAACCGCTCCGGTGCGATCTCGTCGATCGGCAGCGCCGCGGATTCTGCGCCCTCGACGAGACGGAACAGCGGCAGCCAGACGTCCTCGTCGTGCTCGAAGACGACCTCCACCTGCTGGCCCAATTCAAGGTGTTCGGGATCGCAGTCGATGATGTTGGTGGTCAGTCGAACTCGCGGGTCCTCGGCGATGGCGACCTGGGCGACGACGTAGGGGGCGGGTAAGCCCGGCACGCTGAAGCGATGGTTGACGGTGAATCCGGCCAACGTGGCGCGGCCCGAGACCGCCCGCACATTCAGGTTGTGCGAGCGGCAGTATCGGCACACCGGCGCGGGCGGATAGATGAGCGCGGTGCAGTCACCGCATTCCTGTATACGCAGCTTTCCGTCGGCGCCCGAGGTCCAGAAGAACTCGTTGTCGAGAGTGATCAACGGCAGCGGACGTCCGGTCAACGGGTGAACCCCCACTCGGCTTCGTTGTCTTCGGTTTTGAGAGTTTCGGCCGCATCGTCTGCGCCGACCGACCTTTCATGCGGCTCGGAGTCGCGGTGCTCGCCCCATTCGGTGATCGCGTGCACCGGGCAATCCAGCAGGGCCCGAGTCACGGCGTCGTAATCGCCTTCGGCGACTTCGCCGCCGCCTTCCAGCGACGCATATCCCCAGTCGTCGAGGGAGAAGTACTCCGGCGCATGCTTGGCGCACACGCCGAAGCCGTCGCATACGGTGCGGTCCAGACGGATTCTCAAACCTGGCTCACCTCCTCTACCTGGTAGGGGCGGTCGGCCGTGAATGCGCCGAGTTGGCATGTCTGGCAGCCATTGTCGAGATGGCTCTGGACGACGTCGGAAAACTTCGCCAACAGGCTCGCGGCAACGTTAGTCGCGGCGTCAAGCGTCGCGCAGGCACCCCGGCCACGGAGCACCACGGACCAGCGGCGTAACCGGGCCAGGTCCTCCTCGGTCGCGGCGCCGTCGCGCAGTGCCCCGGCGACTGCGGCCATCGCCGCCGTCCCGTTGAAACAGGAGCCGCATTGCCCCGCGTTTTCGCGGTCGAAGTAGGCCAGCACCGACGCGGCAACCGCGAGCGGACATTCGTCGGTGATCAACGCTATCGCGCCGTTGCCCAGGCCGCTTCCGAGTTCGCGCAGGGTCTCATAGTCCAACGTGGCGTCGAGCACACCGCGATCGAGCAGGCCAGCGAAGTAACCGCCCATCAGCACGCCTTGCACTTGATCGGGCGAAACACCGTGCAGGGCAAGTAGTTCTGGGAACGGCAGGCCATGCGGAATCTCATAGAGGCCGGGCGCGCGGCCGGCGCCGGTGACCGTGACCAGGAAACTGCCGGGCGACTGCGACGTGCCAAGCGAGCGAAACTCGGCTGAGCCGTGGCACTGCAGGTAGGGCAGGCTGGCCAGCGTCTCCACGTTGCTCACCAGCGTCGGGAGTCCGCCGACACCCTCCTGAAAAGGCCGCGGCGGCTTGTCTGTCGGCTTGACCGGACCGCCGTTCAGCGCGCGGACGGCCGCGGTTTCCTCGCCGGCGACGTATCCCGGCTCGACGCTCCGGACTTCAACCGCGACGCCGTCGAAGGCGTCCGTTCCAAGCTCGGCCAGTGCGGCTTCCACACTGCGTGCAGACTCCGGGTCGGACACATAGACATAGCTGCGGTCGGCCCCCACCATCGCGGCGGCAAGTCGCAGTCCGTCGAGGATCAGATGTGGCCGGTGCCGCAGCAACCACCTGTCCTTGATCGAAGCAGGTTCGCCCTCTTCGCCGTTGGCCACAACGACGGCCCCACCGGCGGCGAGCCCATTGTCGCGCACGGCGCGCACCTTTACCGAGAGGGGAAAGCCGGCCCCGCCTCGGCCGAGGAGCCCGCTGGACTCGACCTCGCCGATTAGTTGATCAGGTCCGGCGAGCGGCTGGTAACCGCCGAGTTGCCGGTATGCGGCAAGGTCTTCGCGGCCGTGGGCACTGTGGCTGCTCAGCAGCCTTGGCGTGAAGCCCGGCGAGGAGCTGATGGTGATGGCTGGTGCGGCGCTGGTCTCCATCAGCTGACTCCCGACGCCACAGTTAGGCTTGCGCACATGCGAACCGCGGTCGTGCGGGTCAATGTCGACCCAGACAACACGCTGGCGCCTGCACAGCTAACAGAGGGCATGGCGGTGCTCCTCGATCGTGTCAGTCGCGTGGGCGGCGATGTTCTTGTCAAGGATCTCGGGGCCATGCCTGCGGGTCGCCGCGAGGTGGAGCTGCTGATCAACTGCGATGATGTTGACGCGGCGAAGCGAACGGCTATTGACTTGTGCACCAACGCCTTTGCGACCGCCCCGGTTCCCGGTGTGGTCACCTTCGTCAGCCGGGGAACCGATGATGACGCGCACGGCGTGCTGTCCGGCTTCGGACTCACCGGCGAAATTGTTCGCACGCCCGGCGACGACGGTTACGACATCGTGCGGGTGACGCTGCGCGAAGCCGACCTCGAGCGCATTCCGGAGAGCCGGATCCATACGGCGTTGGAGGCATCCTTGAACTGCGAGGTGCAGATTCGTACGGTGTAGATGCATCAGCGCCCCAGGAACTCCAGGATCGCCGGCGCCGCCTGCACCCAAGTGTCAAACATGTTGAAGTGCTTAACTTTCCCCTGCGCGCGAGCCTCTGACGCACGCTCCCAGGCATCCTCCGGCCACGGCGGGTCGATCAGCTTGGATCCCTTGATCAAACAGCTGACCTCGAGCGAGGTGCGTTTGGGGTGATCCATGTCGTTCTCGCCGCCACGAATGATCAAGGTCGGAACCTGAATCTGGTCGAACATCTCGTCGGGCACACCGGGAATGGTCTGTCCGGGCTTGGACACGAACGCGTTCAGCCAGCGCAGCATGACCTTGAGGAACTCGTCTTTATCGAACTCGAGGATCCGCTGCTTGTTGGCCGGGTTTTCGTCGATGCGCTCGCGCCATTCGGTTACCTGCGCCACGCCGTCCATCCCGGTGCCGCGCACCGCGAGAATGCTCGGGATGATGTAGAAGGACCCGAGCACGAAGGATCCGTATATGCCGCCCACGATGTTCCACACCACGAGCTTTTCGACCAGTTCGGGATAGAGCATGGTGGTCAGCATGGAATCCCTTGCCCCGCCGGACCCGCCGGCGAGGATGCACCGCTGGAAGCCCAGCCCCGTCACCAGCTTGTGCAGCGTCTCGGCGCGCATGTGCGACTCGCTCTGCCCGTAGAACTGAACGTCGGAGGCGCCGCAATTCGGCCTGTCCCACAGCAGCACCCGATAACCGCCCGCGACCAGAGCCTCGGCCAGCGGCCGCAGTCCCGGGATCTCCTTGCTGAACCGGCCGCCCGGCGTCATGGCAATGAGATCGCCTGAGTCACCCAGGATTTCATAGACAACATTGCCGCCGTTGATCTCCGTTGAAGGCACGCGATTCTCCCGTTGTTTAGGCCATCACCAGGACGTCGTTGCCGACGATTCGCACCGGGTAGGTGCGGATGCTCCATTCCGGCTTGACCGTGGTCGTGCCGGTTGCCAGCTCGAAACCCCATTGGTGCCAAGGGCAGTAGATGTATTCCTGATCGCGCACCATGACCGCATCACCGGGCGCGGTCTCGTCCACGATGGTGCGCCCCCGCGCACGTCCCGAGCACAGCGGACCGCCCTGGTGTGGGCAGTAATTCGCGATCGCGTAGAAGGTGCCGTTGACGTTGTAGACACCCACACCGTGTCGTCCGATCGGCACCAGCTTGTGCTTGCCCGAAGGGATCTCGTCGACCGTGGCGACAACGTGCTCGCGACCTTGAGCCAAGCGGGGCTGAGGCCGCTCGGCGATTTCCTCCGACAACTCAGAGCACCCGGACTTGACCTTCAAGGACGGGAACCGTCTCCGGAAGGTGGTAGGTCGCGATGCCGTTCTTGTACATCACCGCGTCCCGGGCGTACTTGGGCAGGTGCTTGACGAGCCAACGCGGGTCGTCGAAGGTCCAGTGCGGATAGTCCGACGAGAACAGCAGGATCTTCTCGCACTCCATCCACTCCAGAGCGCGAGACAGCTCGGTCTTGTCCTCGGGGTAGTCCAGCGGCTGGGTGGTGAACTTGATGTGGTCCTTGACGTATTCCGACGGCTTGCGCTTGATGTCCAGCCAGGATTTGCGGGCTTCGTAGATCGCGTCCATCCGCCACATCAGCGGCAGGATCCAGGTGAATGCGTGCTCGACGAAGACGATGTGCAGCCCCGGGAAACGGTCGAAGACTCCGTCGAAGATCAGGCTCATCACCTGGTTGGCGGCCAGCAGCGAGTAGGTGACCATGAAGTCGTGGTTGTAGCTGGGGTATCCCACCGGCGGGGCCGGCAGCTCGTCGAACTGGCTGCGGGACAGATGGCAGCTCACGGGCATGTCGTGTCTGCTGGCTGCGGCCCAGATCGGGTCGTACTTCGGGTTACCCCAGGGGGGCCGCGGCTCGGCCTTGATCAGAATCTGCGCCATGTAGGGGTGCCCGGCCCACTTCTCGATCTCGCGAGCCGACTCTTCGGGCTCCTCGATCGCGGCGCAGATCGATCCGCGCCACCGCTCGTGCCAGTTGTTGTGGCTGTCCAGCCAGTGGTGAGCCTGCCAGTCGTTCAAGGCGGCCGACATCGCGTGCTGCGCCTCGGGGATCCGCGCCGGGTAGGCGCCGGGTTCCAGAATGCCGATGTCGGAACCCGCTTCCATGATCAGCTGGCGGAACGCCATGTCCGGGTCGCTGCCGGGGAATTCGCCGTCCGGCGGGAATGCATCGGTGCGCATCGCGTAGGCGTGCGCGTAGTCGGGGGCGTCGTAGTAGATCTGGTCGCCCACAGTGCGACTCAGAAAGTACTTGCTGCGCCACGGTTCGGGGATGTACTGGACCAGCTCGCCGCGCCGGGGCACCGGGTGGACGTCCGAGTCGACGCACCGCACGGCGATGCGCTCGGCGGCCGGAACGCGCTCTTGTGAATGGGTCAGCGTCATCTCGATCTCCTCGCTCTCCTTCTACTGTGCGCCTGAGCCGACGGCGATGTCTATGCCATAGAGGTCGGCCGCATTGCGCCAGCACAGCTTCTCCCGTTGCCCGGCAGATAGTGCCTTTGGCAGCTTGTTGATGTCGCCGCACTGCCAGTGCGGGTAGCTCGAGCCGAACATCACCATGTCTTCCTTGCCGGTGAAGCCGAACCACTCGCCGGCGAACTCGGTGTCGCCGGGGCCGTCGAGGCTGCCCTGGACGAAAAACACATGGCCGGGCAGGTAGTCGCTCGGGATCCGGGGCGCCCACGGCGTCTGCTCGAGGTGCGGCCGGCCAAAGGTATCCATCCGCCACATGAACGGCGTGATGAAATCCGCGGCGCCGTCGCCCCAGACGAACTTCAGGCCGGGGAAGCGTTCGAACACGCCCTCGGCGATCATGTTCATCTGGTGGTAAATGTAGTTGAGCGCCATGAAGCTGACGTAGTGCTCGTAGACCCGGGTATTGCCGTTCGGGGTCGGCGGATTGGCGATACCCGAGCCGACCTCGATGTGCGCGGCCACTGGAAGGCCCGCGTCAGCGGCCGCTTCCCACAACGGCCAGAATTGGGGCTTGCCGTAGACCTCGCGGGACTGCAGCGGGACGCCGATCTGGACCACCCGGGGGTGTGAGCGCCACTTCTCTATTTCTTTCAGTGCGCCCGCGATGTCGTCGGGGTTCACCCGGATCGTGCCGCGGAACCTATCGCCGAATTGGCTGTGCTCCAACCACTTCGACACCATCATCTCGTTGTGGGCCGCGTGCAGTGCGGTGCCGAGGTGGCGGTCCGGCATGATGCCACGCGCCATTGGGTGCAGCACCGCGATGTCGACACCGCGCTTCGAAAACAACTCGTTGCCAACGAATTCCGGGTCCGAACCAGGGTACTGCCGGTTCGGACCCTCGGTCTTGGGCGCGTACTCGCCGCCCGGGGCGCCGTACCAATCCATCTCGTAGTCGGGGAAGCCGCGACTCTTGAACGGCTCGCGCAACGTCGAGCGCAGTTCTCTGTTGGACGAGAAGAAGATGTGCACGCTGGCGTCGATCAGCGGCGTGCGCGTCCCGTCCGGGTGCTCGATCACCTAAACCGCCCTTCGTGCATCGGCCGACTGCGTCGAGGGAATTCAGCAGTCTGTAGCCAAACTAACATCCCCGTTGACCGCTATTCAATGGGTTTCCCGTAAGCATTTCGATTATTAATCGCACCTGATAGTGGCCACAATCGGACCCTATGCGAGTAGTACTGTTCTACTCCAGCGATAATACCATTCTCACTGTCTGGAGCTGCCGATGGTGACGCCGGCGGCCCGCTCGATCGGTTTGATCGCGGACGTGAAATCGGAGTCGGCGCCCTCGTCGTTGAGCGTGGCTTCCCAGAGTCGAGCCACGGCTTCGGCGATCTCGACCGGCACGCCGAGCGCTTTCGCCTCGTCGAGGTACAACCGGACATCCTTGACCATCAGCCCGGTGGCGAAGCCGTAGTCGAATGTGCGGGGGAGGATCGCCCGCGGGAACTTGTCGCGGCTGGCACTCGTCGCGCCCGAGCCCGCGTTGAGCACGTCGATCATCACACTCGGATCCAGGCCCGACTTAGCCCCCATCACAACGACTTCCGATGTTGCGACCAGCACGGTGGCCGCCAGGATGTTGTTGACGAGCTTCATCGTCTGCGCCGAACCGGGCTGTTCGCCCACATGTATCGGTCGACCGAGTGTTTCCAGCACCGGCTGGAGTGCGCCGAATTCGCGGTGTGGTGCGGACACCATCATCGCAAGTGTCCCGTTTTCGGCTCCGCCGACGCCGCCGCTGACCGGGCTGTCGATTGCGAGGATATTGCGTTCGGCGAGGATGCCGTGGATCTGTACCGCGGTGGAGCTGCCGATCGTCGACAGGTCGACGTAGCGGCGCACCCGGCCGCCCTCGACCACACCGGCGGCACCGGTCGCCACCTCGACCGCAGCGTGCGGCGAGGGCAGGCTCGCCAGCACGGTTTCGGCCACGTCGGCGACCTCTTTCGGCGACGATGCCGGCCGGGCCCCGAGGGCGACAAGTCTGTCCAAGGCTTCGGTGCGGGTATCGAAAGCAACGACGTCGTACCCCGCGTCGATCAGGCGCCGCGCCATCGGAAACCCCATGTGGCCCAGACCGATAAACCCAATGTCCACCATTGCCGCCTACCTCTCGCCGACGTCCGCCAGGCCGCAGAGCATTCCTGCGAGATTGTCACTGTGCTATTAAGAGAATAGTATTCTCACAGCACGTTAACTGATCTAAGGAGTTGGCCGGGATGCTGCTGGAATTCGACGCTGATCAGCGGCTCTGGCAGGAAACCGTGCGCGACGCCGTGGGCAAGCAGTGCCCGCCGGCGCTGGTCCGGGGTGTCGCAGAAGACGGCGTCGACCCGACCCCGGTGTGGACGGCCTACGTAGAGCACGGCTGGACCGAGATGAACGACGCCGAGACCGCCGTCGAGCTGGCCATCGTGCTCGAAGAGTTGGGACGGGCCACCGACCCCACCCCGTTTCTGGCGACCATGACCCAGTTTGCGCCGCTGGCCGCCGACCGGTTCGACCCGCGGGCATCTGGCACCGCCGTCTACAGCGGGATCACCGTGCACCGCGACGGCGAGGAGTGGGTGCTGGACGGCACCGCGCGGCACGTATTGGACGGCGACCGCGCCGAGTGGTTGGCGGTGGTGACCGATGCCGCGGTGTTCATCGTCAACGCCGACGAGGCGGGCGGGCAGCTTTCCCGGCGACGCAGCGCCGTACTCGACCCCGTCCTGCACGTCGCCGACCTGACATTCAGCGGACTGCGGCTGCCCGACACCGCCCGCGTCGAGGTCGACACCGAACGGGCGCATCATGTTGCCCTGATGGGCATGGCGATGACGATGGTCGGTGCGTGCCAACGCATTCTGGACCTGGTCCTCGACCACGTGCGCAGTCGCCACCAGTTCGGGGTGCCGATCGGATCCTTTCAGGCGGTCCAGCACAAAGCGGCCGACATGCACGTTGCGGTGGAACGGGCGCGGGCGCTGGCCTATTACGCGGCGCTGACGATAGCCGCAGACGATCCACGGCGGCGGCTGGCCGCCGAGATGGCGAAAGCGTCTGCGGGAGAATGCCAATCGCTGGTGTTCCGCCACGGCCTGCAGCTGTTCGGCGCGATGGGCTTCACGTGGGAGAACGACCTTCAATTCGCGTTGAAGCGGGCCAAGGCCGGCGAGCTCATGCTCGGCGGAACCGCTGAGCACCGCGCGAGGGTTACCGAGGAGTACCGTGCAGCTCACCTTTGATCCCGACGTCGAGGCATTCCGCGCTGAGTTCGTCGCGTTCCTGGACGAGCACGCGCCCGCGACAGCGGCCGAGGCGCTGGAGCGGCCGAAGTCGGTGTCGCACATGCCGGATTGGGCCCGCCGCTGGCAGCGCCTGCTGTTCGACAACGGCTGGCTGCTGCCCACGCAACCGCCGGAATTCGGTGGCCGCAATGCCACGGTCTTGCAGCAGTATGTGTACCTGGAAGAGCTGTGCAAGCGCCGGATCTATCACAGCTTCAACCCGCAGGGTGTCAACATCATTGCGGCGTCGCTGATTTCGTTCGGCAGCGACGAACAGAAGCAGCGCTGGGCGGTGCCCATTCTGCGGGCCGAGATCACCGCGTCGCTGGGGATGAGCGAGCCCAGCGCCGGTTCGGATCTGGCCTCGCTGCGAACCAAGGCGGTGCGCGACGGCGATCACTTCGTGGTTAACGGACAGAAAGTGTGGACGTCGGGTGCCCACGATGCCGACGTGCTGCTGACGTTCGTCCG
>NZ_DATNJW010000689.1:0-4044 GCF_035603715.1 Mycobacterium sp.
GCTCTGGCCGCGCCAGTCAACGACCGCGCGCAGTGTCCGGGTGAACGCCGCCGAGGCCATCGGCTCCGGCAGGCCGGCGAGCACCCGTAGCACGTCGGGCAGGTCGTGGCCGATTGCGGTGGAGCCCAAGACCAAGCCGGCCGCGCGCCCGAAGATCTGTAATGCCGGTAGCACGAACGGCAGCCGCAGCAGTGCCAGCGCCTCGCTGCCCATCGGCAACGCCGCGAGCCGCAGCGCGATGTTGACGTCCTTGGTGACGCCGCCGGCGCCGATCAGGACCAGTCGTTCGACGAGATGCGGGAACTGGTACGCGAATTGCATCGCGACCCCGCCGCCGAGCGAATGGCCGACGACGGTGGCCCGCTCGATGTCCAGGACGGAAAGCAGGTCGCGCATCCCGTTGGCGTACGCCGCGACCGAATAGTCGGCGCGTGGTTTGTCCGATTGCCCGTGACCCAACAAGTCGACGGCGATCACCGTGAACCTCTGCGCGAGCCTGGCTTGAACGGTCTCCCAGGTCGTGGAATTGTCACCGATTCCGTGAATCAGCAGGATCACCGGGCCGGAGCCGGCGATGCGGAACGCGCGCCGATAACCGTGCAGGGTCCGAAATTGCAGCTGTGGCGTGACCTCTCGCACCGAGCGAAGATTGGGCTTGCGCTGAGTCATGTCGCCAACTTCACTGTCGGGCCCGGGAGGGCGATCAGGTCGGATCGTCGTCGTCGAACTTCTTGTCTGCCTGCTGTGCCAGGAACCGCTCGAACTCCGCGCCGAGTTCGTCGCCGCTCGGCAGATCCTCGTCCCGCGTCAGCAGCGACCGATTCTCCTGCGCATCAATGAAGGCATCGTACTGTCGCTCCAGCGCCGTCACCACTTGAGCGACTTCGGCACTCGCCTCGACCTGCTCGTCGACCTTGACCTTGACATCTTCTGCCGCTTCGGTCAGCGCCTTCAGCGGCAGCTGCAGCGACCCGGTTTTAGCCAGCTGCTCCAGCAATGCCTGCGCCGCGGCCGGATAGTCGGTTTGCGCCAGGTAATGCGGAACGTGAACGGTGAACCCGACGACCTCGTGCCCGTGCTGGGCCATTCGGTATTCCAACAGGTTCGACGCGCTGCCGGGAACTTGCACTTCCGAAATCCACGGCGTGAAATCGGCGATCAGCTCACGGTTGTTGGAGTGCGCGGTCAACGTGACCGGCCTGGTGTGCGGAACGGCCATCGGGATGGTCCCCAGCCCGATGGTCTGACGGACGCCGAGACGTTCGGCCAACAACCGCACGGCGGTGATGAACCGCTCCCACTTCAGGTCTGGTTCCATGCCGGCCAGCAACAGGAAGGGCGTCCCGACACTGTCGTGCAGGGCGTAGAGGCTGAGGTCGGGATCGTCGTAGTTGGTGAAGTGATCGGTCTTGAACGTCATCAGCGGCCGTCGCGACCGGTAGTCGAGCAAATCGTCGATTGCGAAGGACGCCACCAGCTCGGTGTCCAGGCTGTCCTTGAGGTGGCCCGCGGCCAGACGGATCGCGTGGCCGGCGTCGGAAAAACCTTCCAGCGCGTGCACCAGCACCGGGCCCCGCCCGTCAGACGATGACAGTTGGGGCGCCGGGAACTCCAGCTCGTACATGCCGTTCTGCTCGGGCTGGAAACGCTGACCCCGATCGGGTGTGTCGGGGGGCTCGTTGTGGCCCATCGGTTGCCTCCTTGCCACGTCGCGGTGGTGCCGCACCGTGTCAGATAAGTGTCCCTCAAATCGGCTGGCAGTGGGCAGCGGACCCGCGCCGGACTGCCAGCCTACGTGCGAAAAAACATGGCCGGGACTGGCCGCATTCCGATGGGATACCCGCTTGGCCGCACGCCGAATTCGTCCTTCACCACAGTTGGCCACCCTGGGCCGCCGAATCGGGCATGATCGACGGCGATGCGCATTCAGGCAGCGGCGGTGGGGATGGCGATGATTTTGGTCGCCTGCGGACATCAGGCCCAATCTGCACCGCCCACCAGCAAACTCGAACAGGCAGTCGCGGGTACCACGAACCGGGTCGCGGCAGCGTCCGTCGATCCCGATCCGCGGGTGGGAGCCGTTTTTCTGTCTGGCAGCGATCTGCACGCCTGTACTGGCTCAGTTCTGCATTCGGCAGCGGGCAACCTGGTGTTGACCGCCGCGCACTGCCTGAGCGCCGGTGGACCGGTACGGTTTGTTCCCGGCTTCGCCAGCAAAGCCACACCCGATGACATGTGGACCGTGGACGCCGTGTATCTGGATCCGCGCTGGCTGGCCAACAAAGACCCGCTGGCCGACTACGTGATCGCGCGGGTGGGCCACCCGACCGGTGGCTCGGTCGAGGCCGTGGTCGGTTCGGCACTGACGCTGGGTACCGCGCCGGCGCGGGGTAGCCGGGTCAACGTGGTCGCCTACCCGGCGGGTGTCGGCGGCCTGCCGATCGGCTGTCAGGCCAGCACCGGACTGAGCGACGGCGGGTATCCCGAGCTGCCGTGCGCCGGTCTGGTCGACGGCACCAGCGGCGCGCCCTGGATCAGCGGCTCGACCGTCACCGGTGTGATCGGTGGTCTGCACGGCGGCGGCTGCGCGGAGAACCTGTCCTACTCGTCGCCGTTCGATCAGCACATCGCCGAGCTGTTCGAGCGGGCGCAGGCCGGCGGGCCGGGAGACGCGGCGCCACAATCCTTCGACGACGAGTGCTAGTTGTCGAAATGAGTTAGCGCACGAACCTTATTCATCACGTCCAGTGCGGCGACCTTGTACGCCTCGGAGAACGTGGGGTAGTTGAACACCGCGTCGACCAGGTACTCGACCGTGCCCTCGCAGCCCATCACTGCCTGCCCGATGTGCACCATCTCGGTGGCGTTGCTGCCGAAGATATGCACACCGAGCAACTTGAGGTCGTCGGTGGAGACCAGCAGCTTCAGCATCCCGTAGGAGTCGCCGGCGATCTGGCCGCGGGCCAACTCGCGGTAGCGGGACACGCCCACCTCGTAGGGCACTGAATCCTTGGTCAGCTCGACTTCGGTGGCGCCGACGTAGGAGATCTCCGGGATCGAGTAGATGCCGATCGGCTGGAGCGCGGTGAGGCCGTGTACCGGCTCGCCGAACGCATGACAGGCCGCCACCCGGCCCTGGTCCATCGAGGTCGACGCCAGCGCGGGGAAGCCGATGACGTCTCCGACGGCGTAGATGTGGTCGACCTTGGTCTGGAACGACTCGTCGACGAAGATCCGCCCCCGGTTGTCGGCTTCCAGGCCCGCATGCTCCAGTTCGAGGTTTTCGGTCTGGCCCTGCCGGCCCGCGGAATACATCACCGTTTCGGCCGGGATCTTCTTGCCGCTGGCCAGACTTGTGATGGTGCCCGACGCGCCGACCTGAACTCCGGTCACCTCCTCGCCGAAGCGGAACGTGACGGCCAGGTCGCGCAGGTGGAAGCGCAGCGCCTCGATGATCTCGGGGTCGCAGAAGTCCAGCATGTCCTGCCGCTTCTCGACGATCGTCACCTTGGCGCCCAGCGCGGCGAACATCGACGCGTACTCGACGCCGATCACGCCGGCGCCGACCACCACCATCGAGGCCGGAATCGACTGGAGATTGAGGATGCCGTCGGAGTCCAGCACCCGCTTCTCGTCGAACTCCACCCCAACGGGGCGCGCGGGGGTGGTGCCGGTCGCGATCACGATGTATTCGCCGCTGACCGTTGTCCGCTCGCCACGAGACTGATCTTCGA
Source organism: Mycobacterium sp. (assembly GCF_035603715.1). Lineage (GTDB taxonomy): Bacteria > Actinomycetota > Actinomycetes > Mycobacteriales > Mycobacteriaceae > Mycobacterium. The sequence continues at coordinate 3,735 of NZ_DATNJW010000689.1, forward strand.
CGAGCAGGGTGTGCTCGTCGCGGAACCGGCCTTCACCGGGAATCACGTCAACCCGGTTGCGCATCAATTGGTTACGCACCGTTTCTGCCTGTCTGCCGATGACGTGGCTGGTTCGCGACAACAGGTCGGCCGGGGTGATCTTGTCCTTGACCCGATAGCTGGCGCCATAGAGTTCGCGCTGGTTCATGCCGGTCAGGTAGAGCACCGCCTCGCGCAGCGTCTTCGACGGGATCGTGCCGGTGTTGACGCACACTCCGCCGAGCATCTGACGCTGCTCGATCACGGCCACCGATTTGCCCAGCTTGGCCGC
>NZ_DATNJW010000690.1:0-2755 GCF_035603715.1 Mycobacterium sp.
AAGGGCTCGCTGGGCGGTAACTACATCAAGTACCAGGGCATGGTCAACGGTGTGCCCAAGGTAGAGACGCACCTGGAATGGCAGATGACCCCGCACACCGACCCGAGTTGGAACATCAAGGGCTGCTACATCACTCAGATCAAGGGTGATCCGTGCGTCTACAACAAACACATGATCTTTCCCAAGCCTGGTGTCGACCTGTCCAACCCCGACAACTTCGCCTCCATCGGTATGACAGTCACGGGCCTGCCCGCTCTCAACGCCATCAAGTCCGTCGTCGCCGCTCCACCGGGACTGCTGACGAGCGCCGACCTGCCCCTGCGTGGCTTTGCCGGTCGTTTCAAGGCCTAGCCATGGCGTAAGGCGTCAGAGTCGCAACGCAACCCGTCCTAAGCCGACGGCGGACGAAATCCTGCTTGCGCCAACGAGACGGCGACACTGGTGCCGATTTTGCCATGTTGGTCAAAGATCGTGGCCGACCCGGTTGCGATTCCATCGTGACCGCAATGACCCTGCGATGCCAGCCCAATCATTGGCCCGTCCGGTAGACGGCTGAGTGTCACGGTGTAGTCGGCATTGATGAATTTCAAGCCATCTGAACTCCAATTGACCAGTGAAGCTGTCACATCGGCGGCCATCGCCGCACGGGTGAACGGAGTTAACGGCTCGTCCTGAATTAGCGGCTGGGTCAGCCGCAACCAGGTGAACTTCTTGCCGCCCTCACCAGACCAGTTTGGATCCGGATTCTGGATCGCCATTCCCCAGCCATAGGTACGAACGAATAACGCGTTGTCAGACGACTGCACATCCGTCGGAAACGGCGGCATCTCAATGTCTGGCGACCACACCGTCCCTGCCGGATGTTCGCCCCGTCGCAGGAATAGGCCGGTCGCCTGGGCGACAACCTCGCCTCCTTGGAGCATCACGACCTCGACGAGGCGCAGGCGCCCGCCGTTCCGAAGTACACGAGTCTCTAGGTCGACGGGCTCGAAAGCGGTTGGCCTGGGGAGGTCAACCGTCAGCCGCGCGGGCAGGAAGGCCGCGTCGTCAACGACTCGTTCGGCAGCCCAACCCAATAGGCCACCTACGACATGGCCGCTGACGGACTCCCCCCACCCTCCTCTGGCGATCGATTGAGGGTAGAAGGTCTCAGCGCGACGGGAGAAGTACCCGGTGATGCTTTCGGAGTGGGGTGTAACAGGCGGGAGCGTGGATTCAGCCAACGATGGATCTCCTCCGGGTGGGGTCCTGTATTGCACCGGTCTACTATTCAACCCCTTGACGCAGCAGACCATAAATTTCTGACTTGGCAAGCTTTGATGGATCTCGTGCTACGACTAATTCCAATCAGCCTCGAAACGGCTAGCCGACGGTAGGAGGGAACTCTTCATGACTGGGTACCGCGTGGTGCAGTGGGCGACGGGCAACATTGGTCAGCGCGCGCTCCGGGCGGTCCTCGACCGTGAAGCATTTGAACTGGTTGGCGTACATGCATTTTCGGCAGAAAAGGTTGGCCGCGACGCAGGTGAACTGGCCGGGGTCGCGCCGGTAGGAGTTCTGGCGACCGATGACGTCGACGCCCTGATCGGTACAGCACCCGATTGCGTGATCTACACCCCGCACTTCATCGACTACGCACTGGTGGACCGGTTGCTGCGGGCCGGCATCAACGTGGTGACGACGGGCGACTTCCTCACCGGCACGCACCATCCAAAGGAGGTGGCCGCGCTCGAGAGCGCCGCCGTAGCGGGCGGCGCGACGTTCCTCGGCACTGGTTTCGAACCCGGGTTCATCAACGTCGCGGCGGGCTTTCTTACCGGTGCATGCCGGCGCGTGCACAGCGTGAAACTGGTCGAGACGCTCGATTGCACCGAATATCCAGTGCGGGACGCCTGGACGGTGCTTGGGTTCGCCAAGCCGCCCAAGGATCGGCTCACCGAGGTTGACCCAGCCACCGCCCGATACGGTCTCGGATACTTCGAGACGCTTGACCTGGTCGCCGACATGCTCGGCATCGAGTTGGAATCGAAGCGCGGCCTGGTCGAAAACGCCCTGGCCACTCGGGATCTGGACCTGGGGTGGATCACCTTCGCCAAGGGTACGGTTGCCGGGCAGCGGCGCAGTTACCGTGGCTACCGTAATGGACGGGTCGTCGTCGAACTGGCGATCTGCTGGACCATGAGCGACGACGCCCTGGACCCTCAGTGGGCCGATCCTCAGGGCTTCAAGGTGGAAATCGAGGGCGAACCGCGGGTGGATGCCGTGATCCGGTTTGGCCCACCACACAATTCAGAGCTTTCCGAAGACCAGCACGTGATGAAGCTACTGATGGTCAGCACGGCCATGGCCGCGGTCAACGCCGTGCCGTACCTGTGTGAGGCTCCCCCGGGCGTGATCACGCCGATCGACCTACCCGTCACCGGAACCCACGGCGCACTCGTTGACTGACGGTGCACGCCCTAATCATTCCGCACGGCGTTCATCGTCGGTGCTGGCGCGAGTGACCGAATCCAGAAAGCTGCGTAGCACATCGACAGTGCCCTGCGGATCTTCGAAAGGCCAGAAATGCCCGGTGTCGAACATGTGCACCTCACTGCCGGCTGACGAAGCACATGAGATATGCCGGCGGCCTGTCCCCGATTTGGACCGGTACGCGCAGCCGACGCCGGCAGCGTAGCGATGACAAGACCCCTCCGGCGAGCGATTAGCGATCGAGGAGGCGGGCGAGCTCGCGTCTCAGATCCGGCCAGGGATC
>NZ_DATNJW010000691.1:0-7237 GCF_035603715.1 Mycobacterium sp.
CCACCGCGTGATTGGCCAAGCCGAGTTCGACCGCGCGATGCGCGGTGATCCGTGCACCGGTCAGCGCGTACTCCTTGGCCAACAGCAAGCTGATGTGCAGCGGCCAGGTCAGTGGTCCGCCGTCGGCGGCGACCAATCCCACCTGCACGTGCGGGTCGGCCAGGTACGCGTCTTCGGCGATGTAGACGATGTCGCTCAGCGCGACCAGGCTGCAACCCAGCCCGACCGCGGGCCCATTGACCGCTGCCACCACCGGGACGCGGCAGCGAGCCATACCCAGCACGATCTCGCGCCCGTCCGTGATGGTCTTGGCCCGCAGAGCCGCGTCGTTGGCCAGTTCCTCTAGATAGCCGAAGTCACCACCGGCCGAAAATGCCCGCCCTGCACCGGTTATCACGGCAGCGCGGGCGGTGAGGTCGTCGCTCAGACGCTGCCACAGCTTGGCCAGCCCGTGGTGCAGGTTGTCGTTGACCGAGTTCAGCGATTCGGGCCGGTTCAATGTGATGATCCGCAGCGGGCCATCGGCCTGAACGTCGATTTCGGTTGGCATGTCGTACACGTCAGGCTCCCAATCCCAAGATTCGTGAGGCGATGATGTTCTTCTGGATCTGCGATGTGCCGCCCATGACGCTTTGCGCGCGGCTATAGAGGTAGGCGCTGAGCAGTTGTGGATCGTCGATGCCGCCCACCGCCAACGCGGCATGGCCGACGGATTGCTCGACCCAGGTCATCAGCAACTTGTCCAGCGATCCGTCCGAGGTATGAGTCACCCCATCGAGTTGCTCGGACAGCCGTCGCCGGACGTGGTGGGTCAACATCTCGGTTTGTACCGCCGCCCAGGCAAGTTCCTCATTCGCCGAGCCGCCGGCACGCGCGGCCAGCTGGCGGACCAGCTTGCCGTAGCGGGCCGCGTAGCCCAGCGTGGACGGCTCACGCTCGTGGCCGACCACTGTCATGGCAAGGGGCCATCCCTCCCCGGGGGCGCCCACCATGTTCTCGGCCGGCACCGTCGCACCGTCGAACAGCACCTGACCGAATTCGGTGGTCACGCCGTTGATCATCTGCAACGGACGCTGTTGCACGCCAGGCTGTTTCATTCCGATGATGAACGCCGAGATGCCGCGATGCCGCTTGGCCTCGGGATCGGTGCGAGCCAACAGCAGACACCAGTCGGCGACATCGGAGTAGCTGGTCCAGATCTTGTGTCCGTTGATGACGTAGTTGTCACCCTCGCGGATCGCGGTCGTCGTCAGCGATGCGAGATCGGAGCCCGACCCCGGCTCGCTGAAACCCTGACACCACCGCTCGGAGCCGTTGATCATTCCGGGCAGAAAACGAGTGCACAGCTCCTTGCTGCCGTGCCTGCTGAGGCCGGCGACCAGATAGCCCAGGCTGGGCCGCGGCGGCGCCTCGGCACGCGCCAGCTCCTCGTCGAGGATGACGTCATACACCGGGGGTAATTCCTGCCCGCCGTACTCCCGCGGCCAGGACAGCCCGAAGAAACCGCCCTGGTACAGCGCACTGTGCCATTCGCCTTGGCGGGCCCAATACTCGTCACCTGAGCTCGGAAACTCTTTGGCGTGTACCGAAAGCCAGGTTCTCAGCCGATCCCGGAAGGCAGCTTCGTCGGGCGAGTCACGGAAGTCCAACGCTGATCTCCTCCAGCTTGACGGGCCACAATTGCGTCGAGGTCAGCGCGCGGCGAAGGTACACATGCGCCAGGCACTCCCAGGTATTGCCGATGCCGCCGTGTACCTGAATGGCGGTCTCGCACACCGTCCGCGCGGCTCGCGCGCAGTAGACCTTGGCGAGCCGGCCGGCACGGATCGCCTCGGCTGGGTCCAACTCGTCGACCGCCCAGGCGGCGTGCCGCAAGATGCTCACCGAACCCTCGATCAGCGCCAGGCTTTCGGCGAGCAGGTGTGCGATGGCCTGGTAGGAGCCGATCGACTTGCCGTACTGCTCACGGATTTTCGCGTAATCGCACGCCAGCGTGTGCGCACCGCGCGCGGTGCCGACCAGGTCCGCCGACGTGGTAGCCAGCGCGAGTGCCAGCCAGCGTTGGACGGCGTCGGAGTCCAGATCGCCGATGGCGGTTGCCGTTCCGTTGACATCCGCCGCGGCCCTGGTCAGATCGACCGCATCGCGGGCAGCGCCCACATCGACGGCTGACACCGTCGTGCCGTCCAACGTCAACGCACGCCGGTAGCCTCGCGCGTCGATCGCGCGACCGGTCACCGCGATCGTCGACCCGGAGCCGTCGTCGCCGACCTGCCGGGCCAGATCGTCCGCGAGCACCGGACCGAGAAACGGCGCGTCGACCAATCCGCGGCCGAACTCCTCAGCGACGATGGCCACTTCCACGCCGGAGGCGCCGTCGGAGCGCAGCGATCGCCAACCCGTCTGCTGGATCTGCTTGTCGAGCTTGCCGATTCGCCCGTCGTCGGCGAGGTCTTGCACCGATCCCGGCCCGAGGTCATCAGACAGCTTCGCGGCCGCGTCACGCAGTTGTTGTTGTTCAGCGGTCAGACGTACATCCATAACGCTCCTTGAGAACTCGGCGCAGCACCTTTCCGGAAGGCAACCGAGGTATTTCGGGCACGAACACGACACGACTCAGACGTTTGTAGGACGCAAGACTCTCACCGACCCGCGCGGTGAGTTCGGCGGCGTCGACCGGCTCGCGGGTTGCCACCGCAGCGACGACCGACTCCCCGTCCGCGCCGTCGGGGACGCCGAACACCGCGCAGTCTTCGACGGCGGGATGACCGTGCAGGACGGCCTCGATCTCGGCGGGCGCAACCTGAAAGCCGCGCACCTTGATCATCTCTTTGGACCGATCGGTGATCCGGAGCCAGCCACCGGCGTCCAGGTAGCCGACGTCGCCGGTCCGATACCAGCCGTCGCACAAGACATCTCGTGTTGCTTCGCACGGCAGATAGCCGGCCATCAGCGACTCGGCCCGCGCCTGGATCTCGCCGATCTCACCGGGACCGACCTGCTCGCCGGTCTGCAACGACGCTATTCGCACCTGCACGCCCGGTACCGGCCGGCCGACGGAGTCGAGCCGCGCATCATCGAGCGGGTTGCAAGCGATGACCGGTAACTCGGTGGTCCCGTACGCAGCAACCCACCCGACGCCGGTTCGACGGGTGACGGTCTCGGCGACGCTCGGGCTGACCGGCGTGGCTCCCCACATGATGAAACGCAGCGACGAGAGATCGTAGGACTCAAGATGCGGGTTAGCGGCGATAGCCAAAGCGATTGGCGCGACGGCCATCTCGACGGTAATCCGATCGTCTTGGATGTGCCGCAACATGCGCTCCACGTCAAATCGGCGATGCAGGCGCATCCACACACCGGTCTGCAACGCCGTCATGATGTTGAGCAATCCGAGAATGTGCGACGGCGGAGTGGCGATCTGAATGCGATCGCGGGCGGTCAAACCCATTGCCTCGCGCCACTGCCCGACGGCGACCCGTAGCGAATGATGCGTGTGCCGAACCGCTTTCGGCAGACCCGTGGTACCCGAGCTGAACGCCAACACCGCATCGGCATCCGGCGCAGCAGCGCCGGTGAACTCTGGTTCGTCCGCGACGATGGGTTCGTCGAGATGCACCATCGGCATGAGACTCGACAGCACCTCATGGTCGCCGACGGCGTGCGACGGGTTCGTCAACGCCAGCGCGTGCTCGACTTCATGACGCTTCCACGCCGGGCTGATCAGCACGACGACGGCGGCCAGCCGCCAGATCGCATGCAGGGCGACGACGAATTCCGGACGATTCGACGCCATCAATGCGACCCGTCCGCCGGCCGTCACGCCGCGTCGACGCAACGTTGCGGCCAGCCCGTCCGCCAACGCCTCGAGCTGCGGCAGCGTGTAGTGCCGCTCCTCGAATACCAGCGCGGTCGGAGACATTGAGAACATCCTATCGTTTTGAGAGAATAGTATTCTCTGAAGGGAAGAACGCAAGTGTGGAAGGGGCCGGGATGGCGGAGCGCCACGTGTTCCATCGGGCCACGGTGACCAGGATCGTCAAAGAGACCGCCGACAGCCGTACCTACGTGCTCGCCCCCGAGGAGCAGCCGTTTTCCTATCGCGCCGGACAGTTCTGCACCTTCAAGATCACGGTCGACGGCGAGGAGCTGTACCGGTCGTATTCGATGTCGAGCGCGCCCGAGACCGACACCGAGGTGATGACCACGGTCAAACGGGTGACCGGCGGCAAGGTGTCGAACTGGATCATCGACAACGTCATCGAGGGTGATCAGCTGACCATGACGCGGGCGGCCGGAACCTTCGTGTTGAAGTCGACACGGGCCCCGCTGTTAGCGTTCGCCGGCGGCAGCGGTGTCACACCAATCCTGTCGCTGGCCAAGAGCGCCCTCGCGAGCACCGACCGCCAGGTGCGGGTTCTGTGCGCCGACCGGGACCGGGCCTCGGTGATCTTCGAGGCCGCGATCGACGAGCTGATCGCGCGATACCCCGACCGGTTCTCGGTGCACCGGAACATCGACGCCGAGCACGGACTGCTGGATTCGGCCGGGGTCGAGAGATTCGTCGGCGCGGATACCGACGCCGACTGCTACGTCTGCGGGCCGGAGGGATTCATGACTGTGGTGCGCTCCGCACTGCCGGAGGGCGCGACCGTCCTCGTCGAGGACTTCGACGCGTCGCCGCCGGTCAAGTCGCCCGCACCCGCGGGCGCCGAGAGCGTCGCTGAACAGGGCGGCACGGTGACCATCAAGCTGGAGCGCAAGAAGGCGTCGGTGCCGCGGGTTGCCGGGGAGACGCTGCTGGAGACCGCACGACGGGCGGGCTTGTCGCCGCCGTTCAGCTGCGAAGCCGGTAACTGCGGGACCTGTATGGCCAAGCTCGTCGAGGGCGCCGCCACCATGCGCACCAACGACGTGCTCGAGGACGACGAGATCGCCGACGGTTACATCCTGACCTGCCAGGCCGTGCCGGACACTCCGTCGGTTGTGGTGGAGTACGAGTAGCGCTGCACGGCAACACTTTCCGCAGGTCGGGAATGGAACGGGGTGTTCCGGGGCTGAAATACGGCAACGACCCGGAAAGGACCCGCACCATGACTGACCTGCCAGCCTTCGAGAAGCTCGCCGCCGCCGACCAGGGCCTCGTCGTATTTACCACGCTGCGCCGCGATGGCAGCGCCCAAGCGTCGGTGGTCAATGCCGGCGTCCTACCGCACCCATTGACCAACGAGCCGGTCGTCGGGCTGGTAGCCATCGGCGGCGCCCGGAAACTGGCGCACCTGCGCGCCGATCCGCGCACCACCGTCACCGCCCGCAGTGGTTGGCAGTGGGCCACCGTCGAAGGGACGGCCCAACTGATCGGTCCCGACGACCCCCACCCCGACGTCGACGAGGAGCGACTGCGGGTAATGCTTCGTGAGATCTTCACCGCGGCCGGCGGAACCCACGACGACTGGGACACCTACGACCGGGTGATGCGCGAAGAACGTCGCACCGCGGTCTTGATCTCGCCGATCCGCGTCTACACCAACCCGTCCCGGGGTTAGGTCAGCTCACTTATTCGCCGAAGTAGTGGCCCTCGTCCAGATCGGCGAGCAGCCCTTTCTCGACCGGATGCCAGTCCAAGGTCTTTTGCGTCAGTTCGCTGGACGTCGCGTCGTCCAGCGACGCGAAGATGGCCAGAAAACCGAAATGGTCTTGCGCCTGCTCGGCTGAAATGCCCGCTGCCGGCAGGTTCAGGTGGCGGCCAATGACCTCGGCGATGTCGCGGAACGGCACACCCTCGTCGGCGACGCCGTGCAATCGCGTACCCGCAGGCGCAGATTCCAGCGCCAGCCGGTAGAGGCGCGCCGCGTCGAGCGTGTGCAGCGCGGGCCAGCGATTCGCACCGTCACCGATATAAGCGGACACACCAGCCTTTCGGGCACAGTCGATGATGTGGTGGGTAAAGCCGTGGTGGTCCAGGTTGCTGTGCACCAGCGGCGCGAGCCGGACGACCGATGATCGAACGCCACGCTCTGCCAAGGCAATTGCCGCGTTCTCCGAGTCGATCCGAGGCCCGGCGGGCAGGGTGTCCTCTTCGGTGGCGAGTCGTCCCTCGACGAACGCCACCAGGAGAGTGCCTGATGTGCCGACGAAGGGCCGGTTCGAACCGGCGAGGGCATCCCCCATCGCCTCGACGGCGCGCAGGTCCGTCTCGGCGGAGCCGAGGAAGTCGCTGAAGTCGTGCTTGAAGGCCAAGTGGATCACGCCGTCGGAGGCGGCGGCCGCCGCGTGCAGACCCTCGAGATCGTCGAGATCGCCACGTTGTACATCGGCGCCCATGGCCGTCAACGCGGCCGCCGACGTGTCCGAACGCGCCAAACCGGTGACCTGATGCCCGGCCTGACGAAGCTCGGGCACCAGTGCCGACCCGATGTGGCCCGTCGCGCCGGTGACAAAAACTCGCATGATGAACTCCCTGAAGTAGCGATAAAGCGGTAACACCACCGTGCGTCAGGGCATGAGTACACGTCCAAGACTCGTTCCGAATGACTTAATACTGATCAGGCATCACTGCAGTTGAACGGCGCTTCTAGTCCCTTGGGGCTTGCTGGACTCGATTAGCATGCGGGTATGGAGAACGTGGTCGATCTCGACCTGCGGCAGGTACGGTACTTCGTCGTGGTAGCCGACCACCGGCACTTCGGCCGCGCCGCTACCGCACTGCGAGTGGCGCAGCCGTCGTTGAGCCGACAGATCCGCCGGCTGGAGCAACAACTGGGCGCCCGGTTGTTCGACCGAAATACGCAGGGCACCCGGCTCACCGAAGCCGGTGAGGTGTTCCTCCCCGCGGCGAAAGCGCTGCTGCGATCGGCGTCCAGGGCGGCCGGGCAGACCCGGGCCGCCGCCCAGCCCAGCCGAATCACCATCGGCTACACAATGGGAGTGATCGTGACGGCGGCGGCGCTCGAAATGCGCCGTCAGCATCCGGACGCCGACGTCCAAGTCGTGCATGTGGGCTGGGATCAAGCCCGAGATGCGTTGCTGCAACATCGGGTTGACGCATTGGTGACCCGGCTGCCGTTCCCGACCGATCAATTGCATGTGACCGTCCTCTACGACGAGCCCCGGGTGTTGGTGGTGCCGCGGACCCATCGTCTGGCCGGCAAGGAGTCGATCACTTTGGACGACATCGCCGACGAGCCGATGCCGCGAGTCCGGAACTCCGACCCGGCGTGGAGTGCGTATTGGCGGG
>NZ_DATNJW010000692.1:0-10136 GCF_035603715.1 Mycobacterium sp.
TCTCGCGGCGATCCTGCGCGAAGGCGAGGAGAAGATTCGCGCCTTCTATCTCGCCGTCGGTCCGGACCTCTTCGCGGAGATCTGCCGGCGCGTCGGCGAGCATGGGCTGGTGACGCCGCAGACCCGCGTCGTCATCGAGAAGCCGGTCGGCTCCGATCTCCAATCGGCGCGCATGGTGAACGAGGCCGTTGGTGCCGTCTTCGACGAGGAGCAGATCTTCCGGATCGACCACTTCCTGGGCAAGGAAGCCGCGCAGAACATTCTCGCCTTCCGGTTCGCCAATGGCCTGTTCGAGCCGATCTGGAACCGCCAGTTCATCGATCACATCCAGATCGATGTGCCCGAGCGGCTCACCGTCGAGAACCGCGCCCAGTTCTACGAAGCGGTGGGCGCGTTCAAAGACATGGTGGTCACCCACCTGTTCCAGATCCTGGCCTTCGTCGCGATGGAGCCGCCAACCGAGTTGGCGTCGGAGGCGATCAGCAGCGAGAAGAACAAGGTGTTTCGCTCGATGCGCCTGCTCGACACCAACCATGTGGTGCGCGGGCAATACCGCGGCTACCGCGATATGCCCGGCGTCTCTCCGGAATCGGACACCGAGACGTTCATCGCGCTCAAGTGCGAGATCGACAACTGGCGCTGGGCGGGCGTGCCGTTCTTCCTGCGCACCGGCAAAGGATTGGCCGAGGGGCAGCGGATCATCTCGATCGCGTTCCACGAGCCGCCGCGCAGCATGTTCCCGCCGGGTTCCGGTGTGGGACAGAAGGGCCCGGATCACCTGACCTTCGATCTCGCCGACGTCTCGAGGATGTCGTTGTCGTTCTACGGTAAGCGGCCCGGGCCGGGCATGAAGCTGGACAAGCTCAGCCTGCAGTTCACCATGGAGGAGACCGGCCACGCCGACGATGTCCTCGAGGCGTATGAGCGTCTGATTCTGGACGCGATGCGCGGTGACCGCACGCTGTACAACACCGCCGAGGGCATCGAGCGACTCTGGGAAGTCTCGGCGCCCCTGCTCGAGGACCCGCCGCCGGTGCGTAGTTACGACATTGATTCGTGGGGGCCCAATGCGGTCCATCCGCTGATCGCCCCGCGCGCTTGGCGTCTGCCGTTCGAACGCGGTTGGCGCGGCAAGAAATAACGGCGCCTCAGCGCCAGGGCAGATCGTTGTTCTCGCCGCGCCATCGTGACGGCGGAATCATCGGCGCACCACGCAGTCCCGATGCTTCGACGTGATGCAACGCAGCCTTCAGATGCTGCTCCATTCGGCGCTGCGCCTTCTGTGGATCTTTGGCGTTGATGGCGGCGGCGATTGCGCGATGTGATTTGGCGGCCTCGTCGCGGTCATACTGACTGATGTTCTGCTCGGCGGCTGCCCAGCGCACCGCCTGCTCGATCGCAGCCAAAACGGTTGTCAGGAGCGGATTTTCGCTGGCCTGCACCAGCAGTTCGTGGAATTCGTGATAACCGGTGCCGTCGGGCGCGATACCGCGCTCGGCGACATCGGCGATGCGCTTACATTGTGGCGCGGTGGCGTGCTCGGCGACGTGGGCCGCGGCGGCGGGTTCGAGCATCGTGCGGAAATCCAACAGGTCACCCCATGTCGCGCCGGTGAGGGTGAACAACTGCACCAGCGAACGGGCGACCCGCTCGGGTTCCGGGTGACGGATCCGCACGCCGCTGCGTCCCTGGCTGGTCGCGGTGAGGCCCTCGGCATCCAGCAGTCGCAGCGCCATGCGGACCGTTTCGCGGCTGACGCCCAGTTGGGTGATCAGCTCACCCTCGGTGGGCAGGGAATCACCCGGTGCGAGCTCGCCGGAGAGAATCCGTCGCCGCAGAGTTGCGGCGACCACGTCGGGCGCGCGGGAGGGTCTTGTCATCGTCACGCCACTTAGTATACTAAGTGGCCATGGTGAATGTCCCGAATACCGCCGTGCTGACCGGAGCCTTCCGCCCGATGAGGTTCGAGGCGACAGTCGAGGACTGCGTCACGACGTTCGGTGAAATTCCCAAGGAGCTTTCCGGCGGGTTCTATCGGGTCGGGCCGACCTTCAAGCGACCCACCCGACAGGGCGCGAACGGACTGCTGGCGATGGACGGCATGGTGCAGGGCCTGACGTTCGACAACGGCCGGGCCGACTTCCGTAACCGCTGGGTCCGCACGCCCAAGTATCTGCTGGAAGATCGGCATAAGCGCGGGATGTTCTGCTGGACCGACGGCGACTGGACCGACTGGCGCAATATCGGCTTCGGCGCCGCCGTGCCCGACGAACACACCCGCGGAATTCCGCAGGGCACCAACAACATCAACTGCTTCCCGTTCGCGGGGGAGATCCTCGCATCGGGCGAGCAAGGCAGCCCGCCGGTGGCCCTGGATCCCATCAGCCTGCAGACCCGCGGCGTAGTCGGATGGTCGCCGCAACTATCCCGCGGGATCTTCGACAAGGCCGGCTACGGCGATGCGGCATTCACCGCGCACCCGAAATGGGACAGCGCCAGTGGCACGCTGTATGGCTGGGCCTACAGCAATCACAAGCCGTACGTCACCGTCCATGTCGTGCAGCCCGACGGTGCGGTCGCATCCCGAGAGCTCTGGGATGCGCCCTACTCCTCGGAAGTCCACGACATGTGGCTGACCCCGAAGTGGATGGTGTTGCCGTTTCAGGGTTTCGTCTTCGACCCGGACCGCATCGAGCGCGGGCAGGCGGTGCAGGGATGGCATCCGGAGCTGCCGACGATGCTGGCGCTGATACCACGCGACGACGTTGAGAATGGCGAGATCCGTTGGATCACAGCGGAAATCGGGCCGCAGTACGTCATGCACACGCTGGCCGCCGACGTCGACGGCGACACCCTGACCCTGGAAGCCCCGATCTTCGAGCGCCCGCCGTTCCCGCTGGACATCGATGGGTTCCAAGGCGAGGATGTCGCGCTTTTCTTCAACCTGGCCCGCAGCACGCTCGGACGCTGGACAGTCGACCTCGCCGCCGGGAGCGTGAAGTCCGAAATGCTCGACGACCAACCCTGCGAACTGCCCAAGGTCGACGAACGCTTCTATGGGCACGGCCAGCGTTGGGGATACCTGATCGGCGGCGACGCCAAAGGAACCGGCATGCGCATGCACAGCCTGGTCGCGCGGGACCGAACCACCGGCGACGAACAGCGGTACCGGCTGCGCAACGATCGCCCGTCGCTGGTGATGGAGCCGACCTTTGTGCCGCGCACTCCCGACGCGCCGGAAGGGGACGGCTACCTGATGGTCCCGATCTCGCGATGGACCGAGAACCTCGGCGAATTCGCCATTTTCGACACCGACGACATTACCGCGGGACCGGTCTGCCGCATCGAGATACCGTTCCTGCTCGGCTTCACCCCGCACGGACACTGGATGGACTTCCGATGATCCTGTCCGACGTCGAAGAAGCCGAACTGCGATCCTCGGTGCATGGGATCGTGGCCGGGTTCGGAAACGAATACTTCACCCGCTGCAGCGAGACTCTTCAGCACCCCACCGAACTGTGGGACGCCTTGGCCGCGGGCGGATTCGTCGGCGTGAACCTGCCCGAGGAATACGGCGGTGGGGGAATGGGATTGAGCGCGATGAACGTCGTCGCGGAGGAGGCCGCCGCGGCCGGCTGCCCGCAGATCATGCTGATGATCTCCCCGGGCATCGTCGGCAGCCTGTTGTCACGGCACGCCTCCCACGAGCAGAAGCGGCAGTGGCTGGCGCCGATGGCGGCGGGAACGATGAAGATCGCATTCGCGATCACCGAACCCGACGCCGGATCCAACAGCCACCAACTGGCCACCACCGCGCACCGCGACGGCGACAAGTACTTCATCAACGGGCAGAAGACCTACATCACCGCCGCGGATCAATCCGACGCCCTGCTCGTGGTCACCCGCACCGGCACCGATGCCCGAGGCCGCGCCCAACTCTCGCTGTTCTTGGTCGACCGTGACACGCCCGGCATCGACATGCACCGCATCCCGATGACGTTCGAGATCACCGACAAGTCGTTCACGGTGTTCTTCGACAACGTCGCCGTCCCGGCCGACCGGCTGGTCGGCGGCGAAGGCAACGGATTACGGGTCGCGTTCGACGGCATGAATCCCGAACGGGTGATCATCGCCGCGATCTGCAACGGCGTCAGCCGCTACGCCCTCGACAAGGCGGTGGCCTACGCCCGCGAGCGCACGGTGTGGCAGGTGCCGATCGGAGCTCACCAGGGCCTCGCGCATCCGTTGGCGGAAGCCAAGATTGCCCTTGAGGCCGCGCGGCTGATGACACGTCAGGCCGCCGCCAGCTACGACGCCGGCGCTGATGCCGGCGAACAGAGCAACATGGCCAAGTTCCTGTCCGCCGACGCGGCCATCCGCTGCCTGGATCAGGCCATCGAGGTGCACGGTGGCGCCGGCTTCACCCGCGAGGTCGCGCTGGCAAACATGTATGAGTTTGTCCGGCTGTTCAAAACCGTGCCGATCAGCCGCGAAATGATCCTCAATCACGTTGCGCAGCACAGCCTCGGGCTACCCCGATCGTATTGACGCGACCACGGGCTAGTGGCGGTGGTGCTTGCCGCCCAGTTGGGGGCAGCTGCCGTTGTCGGACTGTTGAACGGAGATGGTCGTCGCTTGCAGCGTGCCGCCGCCGTCTGTGGTGCCATGCGCTGCGATGCACTTGCCCTGAGCTATCGCCTGCCCGTCAGTGGTCGACTGCTTGGTGTATTTGGTGGTGTCGGTGACGGTCACGCTGGTTGGCGACGAATTGCCGCCTGCGTCAGGATTATTCAGGGTGATCGTGTTGCCTGTCACGGATGCGACCTGACCGCGTATTTGGTGATGCGCGGCGGGTGCTGCCGGTGGCGTGCCGGTCGGTCCGCCCGCCGGCTGGTTGGGCTGCGGGCATTTACCGTCGACCGCGGTGCTGACGCGTACCGATCGCGCGGTGATCGCGCCGCCCGCTGTCGAGGCGCCGTGGCGATCTGGATGCACGCTGATGCAGCTGCCAGTGGTGATGTCAGTCAATTGGGCCGGGGTGATCTCGGAGACTGCGGTCGACGGCGTGAAGTCGACGGTGGCCGGCCCGGATCGCTGGCTGACCTGAATCGTGTTGCCCGACACCGAGTCAATCAGCCCGTTCACCCAGTCCTTGCCCTTGGCCGACGCCGATGGCGACGACGATGAAGAGGGGGCGGGGCTGGTTGGATTCGCCGAAGTGGGCTTTGCATTATTGGACGCGCCACACGCGGCGACAGACAATGCGGTGGCGCCGGTGACTGCGAGCAGCGCGACGCGGGACAGTCGCGTGGTCGAGAAAGTGGCAGGCATCGAGGTCCTTTCGATCGTCGGCCGCAATCAGCAGAGCGGCTTTGGCAACGATCTTCACGATCGGCGGCGCCGCTGAGCGCAGGCTGGTGGGCGATTATGAACAAGCTGTGCGTGCAGCTAGACCGTGCGAAAGCGCTTGAACGAGGCGCGTTGTGGGCCTAGTGGTGGCGATGCAGCCACCAGGGGAGGTGGAAGTGGTGGTGCGGGCGACCCATCGGCGGACACGGTTCGAGGTCGATCGTCGCAGCGCGCAGCACACTGCCGTCCTTGGTTCCCTGCGCCGCCATGCACGTACCGTTCTGGACCGCTTGGGCATTAGTAACCGCGTGCTTGGTGTAGGTGGTCGTATTGGTGACGTTAACGGTGCTATGCGTTGTTTTGCCGGTGGAATCAACGGTGTTGACCTTGATGGCGTTGTCCGCGACGGAGTCCACAATGCCGTAAACGGCTGCGGCAGGCCCCGGTGGCGGCGGGCACCGGTGGGCTACCGCGGGGCTGATCTCCACGGATTCCGCGGTGATCGCACCGCCGGGAGCAGCGCTCTGTGGCGTCGACTTGACGTCGACGCAACTGCCGGGTTTCACGTCGGGCAGCGCAGCGGAGCTGAGTTCAGTGACCATCGTCTGCGGGGTGAAGTCCACGGTCGCCGCGCTCCGGTCCCGCTGGGTGAGCTGGATGGTGTCACCTGACACCGATCTGACCAGGCCCTCGATGTGATCTTTGCCCACCGGTGGCGGCGGTGGCGGCGGTGGCTTGGCCGCGGACGTCGGTTGGCTCGCCGCGGTGCCGTGCGGTGTGGAGTTCTGGTTGTTCGATGTGCCGCACGCGGCGATGGACAACGCGGTAACTCCGGCCAGTAGCAGGATTATCAACCGGGTCCTCGAGGGACCCGGCAAGGTGACGAACATCGACGCTTCTCCGAATCGCGGGCCTTTTTCCGCGCCGGGGATACCCGCTGCAACGAACGTCTAAGCACGCCGTGCATGCGCCCTCGTACCGTTCGCAGGGCAGGCCCAGCGAATTAGAGTTGGCCCATGTTTTGGCTGTGCAGAACATGCGGTGTCGAGCACAGCGCCGCATCGGGTGTGTGCGCGATTTGCTCCGATGAACGGCAATGGGTGCCAAGCGATGGTCAACTCTGGGCGACGCTGGACCAGCTCGTCGGCGAAGGAATGCGGTCGGTCGTATGGGATATCGAAGACGGGCTGGCGGCGATCGGCAGCGCTCCCGCACTGGGAATCGGGCAGCTGGGAAAGCTGGTGTGCTCGGACGCCGGGAACGTGTTGTGGGATCCGTCCGGCTTCGTCGACGACGACGCGGTGACCGCGGTGGCCGACCGCGGCCCGGTGATCGCGGTCGTCACCAGTCATCCGCACATGTTCGGCGCACAAGTCGAATGGAGCCGCCGGCTGGGCGGGGTTCCGGTTTACGTCAACGCCGCCGACGCCGACTGGGTGATGCGCCCCGACCGAGTGATTCAGTTGTGGTCGGACACGCTGGCGCTGACGCCCTCGCTGACGATCGTCCGGGTCGGTGGCCATTTCCCGGGCAGTTCGGTCGCCTGCTGGACCGACGGCGCCGACGGCCGCGGCGTGCTGCTGACCGGGGACACCATCTTCCCCAACCCGGACCGCCGCACCGTCGGTTTCCTGCGCAGCTATCCCAATCGCCTTCCGCTGTCCGCCGCGGTAGTGCAGCGCATGGCCGCCACGCTGGCCCCGCTGCACTTCGACCGGATCTACGGCCTCTTCACGAATGCCATCGACAGCGACGGCCACGCAGTGGTCCAGCGATCGGCGCAGCGCCACGCCGCATGGGTCCGTGGTGACTACGACCACCTGACCTGAACCTGGGAACACTCCGGCAGTTCGCTGCGTTGAGCAGGTCGTGACTACCCAAGACCTGACTGCCGCGCAGTTCAACGAAACGATCAACGGCAACGACATCGTGCTCGTCGACTTCTGGGCATCATGGTGTGGACCCTGCCGCCAGTTCGCGCCCACCTTCTCCGCCTCGGCGGACAAACACCCCGACGTGGTGCACGCCAAGGTGGACACCGAAGCCGAGCAAGAGCTTGCCGCGGCCGCTCAGATCCGATCCATCCCGACGCTGATGGCCTTCAAGAAGGGCAAGCTGGTCTTCAACCAGGCGGGCGCGCTGCCGCCGGCCGCGCTGGAAGATCTGGTTCAGCAGATCAAGGACTTCGACGTGGACGCGGCGATGGCCGCCAACCAGGACGACCAGTCCTGAGCTAGACCGGCACGAGGGCGGGTTACCGTTCAACGGTGAGCATGGTCCTCGTCGAACATCCGCGGCCGCATGTCGCGTTGGTCACCCTCAATCGGCCCGAGCGAATGAACTCCATGGCGTTCGACATCATGGTGCCGCTGAAAGAGGTTCTGGAGAACCTCACCTACGACAACTCGGTACGGGTCGTCGTGCTGACCGGAGCCGGCAAGGGCTTCTCGTCGGGCGCCGACCACAAATCGGCCGGCAGCGTTCCGCATGTTCAAGACCTCACCCGGCCCACCTACGCGCTGCGCTCGATGCAGGTCCTCGACGACGTCATCCTCGCGCTACGGCGGCTGCACCAGCCGGTGATCGCCGCGGTCAACGGCGCGGCGATCGGAGGCGGACTGTGCCTGGCGCTCGCCGCGGACATCCGGGTCGCGTCGCACGGGGCGTATTTTCGGGCCGCGGGGATCAACAACGGGCTGACCGCCAGCGAGCTGGGCTTGAGCTATTTGCTGCCGCGGGCCATCGGGTCGTCGCGGGCTTTCGAGATCATGCTGACCGGTCGCGACGTCGACGCCCAGGAGGCCGAGCGGATTGGGCTGGTATCCCGTCAGGTGCCCGACGACCAACTGCTGGAGACCTGTTACGACATGGCCGAGCGGATCGCCACGTTCTCGCGGCCCGGCGTCGAGTTGACCAAACGCACACTGTGGAGTGGACTGGACGCCGCTAGCCTGGAAGGGCACATGCAGGCCGAAGGTCTGGGACAGCTCTTCGTCCGCCTGCTCACCGGCAACTTCGAAGAAGCGGTTGCCGCGCGCGCCGAGAAGCGCCCGCCGGTGTTCACCGACGACAAGTAATAAATCCGCCCAAGGAGAGTGACCGTGATCACGGCTACGGACCTCGAGGTCCGCGCAGGAGCGCGCACGTTGCTCTATGCCGACGGCACGGCGCTGCGGATACAGCCGGGGGACCGGATTGGGCTCGTCGGTCGCAACGGCGCGGGCAAGACAACAACGCTGCGCATCCTCGCCGGCGAGGGGGAACCGTACGCGGGCACCGTGGCACGCACCGGCGAGATCGGTTATCTGCCGCAGGATCCCAAAGAGGGTGACCTCGACGTCCTTGCGCGCGACCGGGTGCTCTCCGCACGCGGACTGGACACCCTGCTCACCGATCTGGAAAAGCAGCAAGCCTTGATGGCGGAGGTCGCTGACGATGCCGCCCGTGATCGGGCGATCCGCCGCTACGGCCAACTCGAGGAGCGCTTCGCCGCGCTCGGCGGCTACGGCGCCGAAAGCGAAGCGGGCCGGATCTGCGCGAGTCTCGGATTGCCCGACCGCGTGCTGACCCAGCAGTTGCGCACGCTGTCCGGCGGTCAGCGCCGCCGAGTGGAGTTGGCCCGGATCCTGTTTGCCGCATCCGACACCGGCGCCGGATCGGCGACCACATTGCTGCTCGACGAGCCGACCAACCACCTCGACGCCGATTCGGTGGGCTGGCTCAGGGATTTCCTGCGCAACCACACTGGCGGGTTGGTGGTCATCAGCCACAACGTCGACCTGCTGGCCGATGTGGTCAACCGGGTCTGGTTCCTCGATGCGGTCCGTGGCGAAGCCGACGTCTACAACATGGGCTGGCAGAAGTACCTCGACGCCCGCGCCACCGACGAGCAGCGCCGCCGCCGCGAGCGCGCCAACGCGGAGAAGAAAGCCACCGCGCTACGCGCCCAGGCCGCGAAGATGGGCGCCAAAGCCACCAAAGCCGTTGCCGCGCAAAACATGCTGCGCCGTGCCGACCGGATGATGGCCGCACTCGACGCCGAGCGGGTGGCCGACAAGGTGGCCCGGATCAAATTCCCCAGCCCGTCGTCATGTGGACGGACACCGTTGACCGCCTCCGGGCTGACGAAGAATTACGGCTCGTTGGAGATTTTCACCGGGGTGGATCTCGCGATCGATCGAGGCTCTCGGGTGGTCGTGCTCGGGCTCAACGGCGCGGGCAAGACGACGCTGCTGCGGTTACTGGCCGGCGTCGAAGAACCCGATGCCGGGTCGATGGAAGCCGGACATGGTTTGAAAATCGGCTATTTCGCGCAGGAGCACGACACCCTCGACGACGCCGCGACAGTGTGGGAGAACATTCGCCACGCCGCGCCGGATTCCGGCGAGCAAGAGCTGCGGGGTCTGCTCGGTGCATTCATGTTCAGCGGCAGCCAACTCGACCAGCCGGCCGGGACGTTGTCCGGTGGAGAGAAGACCCGGCTGGCGCTCGCCGGCCTGGTGGCTTCGACTGCCAATGTGCTGCTGCTCGACGAGCCGACGAACAACCTCGACCCGGCCTCGCGTGAACAGGTGCTCGACGCGTTGCGCAGCTACGCCGGAGCGGTTGTGCTGGTCACGCACGACCCGGGTGCCGCCGAAGCGCTCGACCCGCAGCGCGTCGTGCTGCTGCCGGACGGAACCGAGGACCATTGGTCCGAGGACTACCGGGACCTCATCGAGTTGGCTTGACCGCTTGGACCCCTAGGTGTAACAGGCGATTTCGTCAAAGCGGCCCGCCAGCCGACC
>NZ_DATNJW010000693.1:0-4092 GCF_035603715.1 Mycobacterium sp.
CAGCAGCAGTCGATGGTCCTGGTGCCGATCGACACCCCGGGCGTGACCGTCGTGCGTTCCACTACGGTCTTCGGGTACCACGACCAGCCTGGGCACTGCGAGATCATCTATGACAACGTCCGGGTGCCGGCCACCAACCTGCTCGGCGAAGAGGGCTCCGGCTTCGCGATCGCCCAGGCCCGGCTCGGGCCGGGTCGCATCCACCACTGCATGCGCGCGCTGGGCGGCGCCGAACGTGCGCTGGCGCTGATGGTGAACCGGGCCAACACCCGGATCGCCTTCGGCCGCCCGCTGGCCGACCAAGGTCTGGTGCAGCAGGCAATTGCCCAGTCACGCAACGAGATCGACCAGGCCAGGCTGCTGTGCGAGAAGGCCGCGTGGACGATCGACCAGCACGGCAACCGGGCCGCCCACCTGCTGGTCTCTCAAATCAAGGCGGTGGCGCCCCAGATGGCCTGCAATGTCATCGACCGCGCCATCCAGGTGCACGGGGCTGCCGGTGTCAGCGAGGACACGGTACTGGCCCGGATGTACGCCTGGCAGCGTGCGATGCGCATCTTCGACGGACCCGACGAGGTGCACATGCGGTCGATCGCGCGCGCTGAGATCGGCCGGGAGAAAAGCGCTTTCGCTGCGGCGGTCACCTAAGGTGGCAACCGACGTACGAGATCTGCAGGGGGCCTGGAACTTTCGCGACGTCGCCGACACCACCGGCGTACTGCGGCCCGGTCGGCTCTTCCGGTCCGGCGAGCTGAGCGAGCTGGGCGAGGAAGGACGCAGCGAGTTACGCCGTTTGGGTGTTACCGATGTCGCCGATTTGCGTTCGCGCAGTGAGGTATTGCGCCACGGCCCCGGCCTGGTGCCGGACGGTGTCGACATACACCTGTTGCCCATCCCGGACCTCCCGCCCGACGAGGCCAACCCGGACGGCGAAGCACCCCACGAGCACGCGTTCAAGCGGCTGCTGGAAGACAAGCCCGACGACGAGCCGGTCAGCGACGCCGCTACTCGCTACATGGTCGACGAGTACAGCAGGTTCCCCACCTACCCCGGAGCGCAGCAGGCACTGCATCGCGTCGTGAACCTTTTGGCGGACGGTCGCACGGTGCTCGCACACTGTTTCGCCGGCAAGGACCGCACCGGCTTCACGGTCGCGCTGGTGCTGGAGGCCGCTGGTGTCGACCGCGACGCCATCGTGACCGACTTCCTGCAAAGCAACCGGGCCGTCCCGCTGTTACGGGAGCGGATCCTGAACGCGATCCGTGAGCGGGCCGACGTCGACATGACACCGGAGTTGATCTCGATCACCGAGGCCCGGCTGTCCGAAGAGGTTCTCGGCGTCCGCGCGGAGTACCTCGACGCCGCGCGCCGGACTATCGACGACAACTTCGGCTCGCTGGACGGCTACTTCCGCAGCGCGGGCATCACGACAGCCGACGTGACGCGATTGCGCGACGCACTGCTGGGCTGACTCACTCTCACTCTCGCAACACCGGCACCAGAGCCTGGGCCCGGTGCGCTTCTCAAAACGTAGGGCCGATATCACCGCGTGTGATACCGCCCGTGCGCTCGTTTCCAAAATGCGGCACCGCCCGGAGCTAGTGACTGCCGGGATTTCCGAGGGGCGCGGGATTCTTTCAGTGTTCTGGAGGTGAAACTTAATTTTCGCCAACGAAAACCTGTGTATTTCTTAGACGCTGAAGCATTAATGGAGTAGAACATACGTTGAATACCCGCGGCGCCGGAGCCGACTCAGACCCTGGCGACCACCAGTTCACGGTCCCGAAAGGTCGCACAATGTCAGGTCGCACGCTTCGTCTGATGGGTCTGGGAATGGTCACCACCGCCGGCGCAGGTTTTCTCAGCTTGGCCGCGATGCTGAACTCGGCTTCCGCGCATGCCGACGACATCGGCCTGGTCCTCGGCGGCAGTGGCACGCCCATCCCCGGTATGGACTACGTGGAGTCCGCCGCAGGGCATTACCTGTTCCCGACCTACGGCGAAGGCATCACCTTCTACCAGGCCACCCCGGAGAACCCCTTCGGCGAAGGCCTGTTCACCCCGGAGGGCCTCTACCCGCTGACTGGTGTGCACACGCTGCAGTTCAACTACCCCTCCGGCGCCGACGGTTTCCCGGACCAAAGCACCTCGGTTGGCCAGGGCGACACCATTCTGGCGAACACCATCGAGTCCGAGATCGCCAACGGCAACACAGCCACAGTGTTCGGCTACTCCCAGAGTTCCGTGATCTCTGGCCTCGTCATGCAGCAGCTGACAGACGCGGGTATTCCCAAGAACGACGTGAACTTCCTCCTCGTTGCCGACGAGACAGTGCCGAACGGTGGATTGCTCTCGCGCTTTGACGGTTTCACGCCGTCATCGGGGCCCGCGGTGTCCGACCCGCTAAACCTTCCAAGCCTGGGGATCTCCTTCGACGGCGCCACCCCCTCCAGCGAATACGCCACTCAGATCTACACGATCGAATACGACGGTTTCGCCGACTTCCCGAAGTACCCGATCAACTTCTTGTCCGACCTCAATGCGTTTTTGGGTATTGAGACGCTGCATGGCACCTATTTGAACGGCGGTGAGGGTACCGACGGGCTCGGAAGCGGCCCGTCGCTCGGCGACATCAACAACGCGACACCCCTACCAGTCTCCGGGGCTGACACCGCGACCAACTACTACATGATCACCACTCTCGACGGAACCGACTCCACTGCGGGTAACGAGATCACCGCGCCGCTTGTCGCGCTGCTGCCGAAGCCGTTGCAGGAACTCCTCGGGCCGGACCTGACGTACCTGATCAACCTGGGCTACGGCGACGGTTCACAGGGCTGGGCGGACGGCCCGGCGGACGTCAACACTCCGTTCGCACTGTTCCCCAACGTGAGCATGTCGGACGTCTTCAACCAGCTGTCCACCCTCACCGAGCAGGGCATCCAGAACCTGTCGACTGACACCGACCCGTACACGTCCAACGTGGCGGCGGCAGGGCAGAGCGCGGCCGAGGTGATAGCCGCACTGCAGGCCGACCTGGCCAACCCCGCGGCGTCGCTGACCGACTTCGTCAACGCGATCACCACCGCCTCGTCCGCGGCGTACTCCGCGTTGCTGCCGACAGCCGACATCATCAACGCGTTGGTGACCAGCCTGCCGGCCTACGACCTCTCGCTGTTCTCGGCGAACATCGCTACCGGCGACTTCGCCGACGCACTGGGCTTGCCGGTCGCGGCCGACACCGCACTGTTCACACTGGCCGGTGGCTTCGAGCTGGAAGTCATCCAGAGCGCGGTGGCGCAAATTCAGGACGCGTTCACGGGTCTGTTCTAGAAAAGGGTTGGACAGGAAGGCGCCGCTACCGCTCACGCGGTGCGGCGCCTTCTTTAGCGAGGAGGTCTCATGACGGGAAACTCGTTGCGGCGGCTGGGCATTGGCTTGCTGGCAGGTGCCGGAGTCGGCTTAGTGGGGCTGAGTTCGGCAACGCAGGCCTACGCCGACAACATCGCCTACGTCATCGGCGGCAGCGGCGAGCCGATACCTGACCAGAACTTCGTCGACACCGTCGAGCAGTTGTTCCTGGCTCCCAACGGCTATGGGGACTACGCGCCGCAAGCACTGGCCACACCCGAGGGCAACTCCCCGCTGTACACCCCGGTCCAGAGCTTGGAACTGGACCCGTCCGAGGCGCAGGGCGTCACGATCCTCAACAACGCGATCCTGTCGCAGACCCTGAACGGCAACAGCGTTGTCGTCTACGGTGATTCGCAGAGTTCCACGATCTCGTCGATGGAGATGGCCGCCCTCTCGGCACTACCCGCCAACGAGCAACCCAGCCTCGATCAACTGGCCTTCGTGCTGACCGGCGACCCGAACAACCCCGCCGGGGGCCTCTTCGAACGCTTCGACGGCCTGAGCATCCCGAGCGTAGGCATCACCTTCAACGGCGCTACGCCGGACCTCTATCCGACCGACATCTTCACGCAGGAATACGACGGCTTCGCCGACTTCCCGCAGTATCCAATCGATCCGCTCTCCGACCTGAACGCGCTACTGGGCGTCTACTTCGTGCACGGCACCTACTCGGACCTG
>NZ_DATNJW010000694.1:0-2227 GCF_035603715.1 Mycobacterium sp.
GGCACAGGCGTACGGCTTCCCGCTGATGCCCGTTGACGGCATCCTGGTCGGGACCGCGGCCATGGCGACGCTGGAGTCCACCACCTCGCCGTCGGTCAAGCAGATGCTGGTCGACATCCAGGGCACCGATCAGTGGGTCGGCGCCGGAAAAGCGCAGGGCGGCATGGCCTCTGGCCGCAGCCAGCTCGGCGCCGACATCCACGAGATCGACAACACCGCCTCCCGGTGCGGCCGGCTCCTCGACGAGGTCGCCGGTGACGCCGAAGCGGTCGCTGCGCGCCGCGACGAGATCATCGCCGCGATGGCCAACACCGCCAAGCCGTACTTCGGCGACGTCGGCGAAATGTCCTACCTGCAGTGGCTGCAGCGCTACGTGGAGTTGGCCATCGGCAACGGCGACAGCACGGCCGACACCGCTGAGCCCGGCAGCCCCTGGCTGGCCGACACCTGGCGTGAGCGGTTCGAGCAGATGCTGCAACGCGCCGAGGCGCGCCTGCACCCGCAAGACTCCGGCCCGATCGACACGCTGTTCGGCGACGCTGCGCTGCTGGAGCGTCCCGGCGACGCCATCGCCGCGCTGGTCGCCCGTTACCCGGACGCCGAGACCGTGCTGCTGCACCCGGCCGATGTGCCGTTCTTCGTCACCCTGTGCAAGACGCTGGGCAAGCCGGTCAACTTCGTGCCGGTGATCGACAAGGACGTACGCCGTTGGTGGCGAAGCGATTCGCTGTGGCAGGCGCACGACGCCCGCTACGACGCCGACCAGGTCTGCATCATCCCGGGTACCGCGGCAGTCGCCGGTATCTCCCGGCTCGACGAGCCGGTCGGCGAGCTGCTCGACCGCTTCGAGCAGGCCGCGATCGACGACGTGCTCTCCACCGGCGCGACCCCGACCCCCGTCACTGCGCGGCGGCAGGGCCGCCTCGACGTGCGTGGACCGCTGGCCACGGTGCTCGACGCGCCGGATGTGTTGTGGGCCGGCCGCGTCGCCACCAACCCGGTGCACCGCATCGCCGAACCCGGCGACTGGCAGGTGCACGACGGACCCGAAGTACCGCAAGCCACCCACTCGTCCACCGGTGCGCGCCTGACCACCGAAGGCGACCAGGTGGTGTTGAGCGTGCCGATCGCCGGCGTGTGGATCGATATCCGATTCAGCCTGCCCGCCAACACGATTGACGGCGCCATTCCGGTGATCCGCACCAAAGACGCGATCGAGGCGATGCGTTCGGTGCTGGCGATCGCGGCGGGCGCCGAAGGCCCGGACACCCTGCCGCGGGTGCACAACGGGACGGCGACCGTGACCGTGCACTGGGACCCCGAGCGGGTCGCCGACCACACCGGTGTCACCGCCATCTTCGGCGAGCCGCTGGCACCGACCCTGACCACCGTGCCCGACGCTCTGGTCGGCCGGTGCTGGCCCGCGGTCTTCGCGGCCATCGGTTCGGCTGTTACCGGCGCCGGTGTCCCCGTGGTGGAAGGTCTGCTGAGCCTGGTGCATTTGGACCACGCCGCTCACCTGGTCGCCGCACTGCCCAGCGTGCCGGCCGAGTTGACCGTCACCGCAACGGCTTCGGTGGCCACCGACACCGAAGTCGGCCGCGTCGTTCCGATCTCGGTGACGGTTGCCTCAGCCGACCGCACCGTGCTGGCCACCATGGAGGAGCGGTTCGCGATCCGCGGTCGCACCGGGCCCGCCGAGTTGACCGACCCGATGCGGGCCGGCGGCGCGGTGTCAGAGAACGCCACCGACACCCCGCGGCGTCGCCGCCGCGACGTCACGCTCACCGCGCCGGTCGACATGCGGCCGTTCGCGGTGGTGTCCGGAGATCACAACCCGATCCACACCGACCGGGCCGCCGCGTTGCTGGCCGGCCTCGAATCGCCGATCGTGCACGGCATGTGGCTGTCGGCCGCCGCGCAACATGTCGTCACCGCCACCGACGGTCAGGCCCGGCCGCCGGCCCGGCTGATCGGCTGGACGGCTCGCTTCCTGGGCATGGTGCGACCTGGCGACGAAGTGGACTTCCGCGTCGACCGTGTCGGAATCGACCAGGGCGCAGAAGTTTTGGAGGTGGCTGCCCGCATCGGCTCGGACTTGGTGATGTCGGCCACCGCACGGCTGGCCGCGCCGAAGACGGTCTACGCGTTCCCGGGCCAGGGCATCCAGCACAAGGGCATGGGCATGGACGTCCGCGCCCGTTCCAAGGCCGCCCGCAAGGTGTGG
>NZ_DATNJW010000695.1:0-2261 GCF_035603715.1 Mycobacterium sp.
GCGGATCGCGTCAACAGCGCAGACCCTGGCCGAGTGGATGATCGGCGAGGGCGCCGCGGTGTCGCTGACCGATGTCGCCCACACGCTCAACCACCACCGCACCCACCACAAGACCTTCGCCACGGTGTCCGCGCGCGATCGCGCCCACGCCGTCGCCGGCCTGCAGGCATTGGCGGCCGGCCAGTCGGCGATCGGTCTGGTCGGCCCCCACGAAGGGTTGTGCAAACCGGGCAAGGTCTTTGTGTATTCAGGCCAGGGATCACAGTGGCCCGGGATGGGCCGGCAATTGCTGACCGACGAGCCGGCGTTCGCCGCCGCAGTCGACGAGCTGGAGCCGTTGTTCCTCGAGCACATGAGGTACTCCCTGCAGCAAGTGCTGACCGAGGGCCAGCGGCTGACCGGCGACGCCCGCGTCCAGCCGGTGCTGATGGGCCTGCAGTTGGCGCTGACCGCGTTGTGGCGTTCCTACGGTGTGGAACCCGATGCGGTGATTGGACATTCGATGGGAGAAGTGACCGCGGCCGTGGTGGCCGGGGCGCTGACCCCCAGTGAGGGCCTGCGGGTCATCGGGACCCGTTCGCGGCTGATGTCGAGGCTGGCCGGCCAGGGCGCGGTGGGTCTGCTCGAGATGGACGCCGACGCGGCCGGAAAGCTGCTCGCCGACTACCCCGAGGTGAGCCTGGCCGGCTTCCTGTCGCCGAGGCAAACCGTCATCGCCGGCGCGGTGGCACAGGTCGACGCGGTGATCAATGCCGTGAGCGCACAGGAGCGTTTCGCGCGGCGGGTGAACATGGAAGTCGCCTCGCATACCGCGCTGATGGATCCCATCCTGACCGAATTACGTTCGGCGCTAGCCGATCTGACGCCCAAGCCGCCGACGATTCCGTTCATCTCCACCGTTTCCGATGCGGGCGAGACGCCGGTCCTGGACGCCGACTACTGGGTTGCCAATGTGCGGCGGCCGGTTCGGCTGCACCAGGCCATCAGCGTTGCCGCCGAGCAACACGCCACGTTCATCGAAATCAGCCCGCACCCGACCCTGACGCACGCCGTCACCGAAACTTTGGAGTCGGTGCACCACCACAGCGTTGGGACGTTGTCGCGCAAGGGTGATGACGCGGTGAGCTTCCACACCAACCTCAACAGCACGCACGTGATGCGTCCGCCCACCCTGCCGCATCCACCCGAGCCGCATCCCGTTCTGCCGAGCGCGCCATGGCACCACACCCACCACTGGATCAGCGCCGAGGAATTCGTGAAGACCGCCGAGTCTGCGCCGCAGCCCGGCACGCTGTTGGGTCGGCACATTCCGGTCGCCGCAACACCGCCGACGCATCTGTGGCAAGCGCATCTGACCCCCACGACCAAGCCGTATCCCGGATCGCACCACAACAACGGTGTCGAGATCATCCCGATATCAGTTCTGCTGCAGACGCTTTCAGCGGCCGCGGCGGAATATGGCGGATCGGCACTGTCCGACGTCCGCTTCGAGTACCCGATCGTCGTCGACGAACCACGCGTCATTCAGGTGGTCGCCGACGGGGCGTCCGTGACCGTGTCGTCGAGCACCAGTGGTTCCGCGCAGCACTGGATCCGGCACGTCACTGCTCGCATCGCCCGCAGCTCGGACGACCACCCGGCGGCCCCCGCAATACCCGGTCCGAACGTCGCCGACGGCGAGTTCGCCGATGAGTCGGTGACTTCGCTGTGGCAGACGTGGGGCAGCGAAGGTCGTCCGTTCGGATGGTCGATCGGCTCCTGCCAGTCGACGGCCGGGGAGTTGCGCGCCGACGTCGAGCTGACCCAAGCCTCGTCAGTTGCCTTGCTGGACGCCGCTATTCACATCGGCCGGCTGCTGGACAACGAGAATCCGCGGCTGATGGTGCCGTCCTCGGTCGCCGGCGTCCGGTTTGACGCCGAGCTCGCCGACCCGCGCGGCCGCGTCGAGGTTCGTCGGCGGGGCGGCAACGACGAAGAGCTCATCGTCGACATCGCGGTGATCGCAGCCGATGGCAGCACGAGCGTCGAAGTGCGCGGACTTCGCTACGCGGCAGTGGATTCGAGGGCGGCCGGCGACCGCAACGACGATCCCATGGCGATGGTGCACGCGCTCGAATGGCACCCGTTCTCGCCCGTCGACGGCTACGACGACCATCTGGCGACGAGCCCGAGCACCGTTGCGGTGTTGGGCGAGAACGACATTGCCGGTGCACTTCGCGACGGCCTGACTCACGCCGGCTACACGCCGGCCGCTGTCGCGG
>NZ_DATNJW010000696.1:0-8023 GCF_035603715.1 Mycobacterium sp.
GGGTCGCCACCCTCGAGAACTGCGACGACGGAGTTGGTGGTCCCGAGGTCGATACCGACCGCACGAGCCATGGTGAATCCTCCCTGATAATCGAGCTTTGTATGCACTACGCTACTGAGTGAACCGCGCTCAACATTGCCCTCTGCGTAGTACCGCTGTCAAGCCAAGGTTGAGTCTGTATCACTCAAGGTTGTCAAAGTGCTCAACGGGAGCGCCTCAGAGATTGTTCCCAGACGACATAAATAGTCGAAAGACCCAGCTCAAGCGGCTTGCCCGACCCCAGATCTGCGGACTAGTGGCGGTTGTAGAGGATTCGACGTGCTCGTGCAGCTTCCTGTACATCGGTGGGGCCTCATACGCGTCGGTGATCACTTCGATGTAGGCGGCACCATCGGCGTGCTCGGCCGTCTTGAGCGCGTCGTCAAGCACGCCGCAGCCGCTCACCCGCGCAGAGAACCACCCCTGGCAGCCAAGAGCGTGCGGCAGCTCGACATAGTTCCACGCCGCGATGTCGTTGTAGCCCAACGCCATGTCCTTGCACAGCATGCGCTCGCTCAGATAACCAGAGTTGTTGAGCACGAAGACAATCGGGCGCAGCCCGTGACGGCCGAGCTGGCTGAGCTCCTGGGCGGTCATCTGATGTGGGTGAATGACGGTTTCACCGCAATATCCCGTTATCGGCTGCGTTCATCCCGCCTTAACCAGCCACATCCTGACGCGCCAACTTCTTCTCAACGCACTGGTGGAGAGCACCGAAAGGTTCATTGAGTTCCCCCGTCGCAAACGTCGCGCCGTTGCCCGCCGTGGGATAGTTTCGCAACCAACTCCTGAAGCGGTCGTGCCCGGCGCCGCAGCATTGCCCCATGACGATAGGAACTCAATGCCATCGCCGCCCAGCACGCCCGACCCGGCTGGTCACGCAGCCGCCGATAATCGATTCGCTCGCGAAGACGCGGGTTATCACCACGATCTCAGCAACCGCCAGATGCAGATGATCGCGATCGGCGGCGCCATCGGGACCGGATTGTTCATGGGCGCCGGAGCACGGCTGGCATCAGCGGGCCCCGGTTTGTTCCTGGTTTACGGGATCTGCGGCGCCTTCGTCTTCTTGATCCTGCGCGCGCTCGGCGAACTGGTGTTGCATCGCCCGGCGTCGGGATCGTTCGTCTCCTATGCTCGCGAGTTCTTCGGGGAGAAGGCGGCTTTCGTTGCGGGCTGGATGTACTTCCTGAACTGGGCGATGGCGGCCATCGTGGACAGCACCGCGATCGCGAGCTACTTCCACTACTGGACCGCGTTCCAGGCCGTCCCGCAGTGGACGCTCGCACTGATAGCACTGGCGGCGGTGGTATCGGTCAACCTGATCTCGGTGAAGGCCTTCGGCGAGTTCGAGTTCTGGGCGGCGCTGATCAAGGTGATAGCCCTGTCGACGTTCCTGGTCGTCGGAATCGTCTTCCTGGCCGGCCGCTTCAAGATCGAAGGAAAGACCACCGGGCCCCACATCTGGGCCGACCACGGCGGGTTCTTGCCGACCGGCCTGCTGCCGTTGGTGCTGGTGACCTCGGGAGTGATATTCGCTTACGCCGCAGTCGAATTGGTCGGTACCGCGGCCGGAGAAACCGCGGATCCGGAGAAAGTCATGCCGCGCGCGATCAACTCGGTGATCGCCCGGATCGCGGTCTTCTACTGCGGGTCAGTGCTTTTGCTGGCGCTGCTGCTCCCCTACACCATGTACAAGCACGGCGAGAGCCCGTTCGTCACCTTCTTCTCTCACATCGGTTTCAGCGGCGCCGGCACGCTGATGAACGTGGTGGTTCTCACCGCCGCGTTCTCCAGCCTGAACGCCGGACTGTATTCCACCGGCCGGATTCTGCGGTCGATGTCGGTGAACGGCAGCGGCCCGAAATTCACCGCGCGGATGTCGAAAAGCGGTGTGCCGTATGGCGGAATCCTGCTGACCGCCGTCATCGGGCTGTTCGGCGTCGTGCTCAACGCCGTCAAACCCAGCGAGGCCTTCGAAATCGTGCTCAACATCGCCGCTGTGGGCGTCCTGGCGGCCTGGGGCACCATCGTGCTCTGCCAACTCCGGTTTTACAGCAAGGTGAAGGCCGGAACGTTGGAGCGGCCGCACTTCCGGATGCCGCTCACCCCGTACAGCGGCTATGTCACGCTGGTATTCCTGGTGGGCGTGCTGGTGTTGATGTGCCTCGACCCGGAGAAGGGGCCCTGGGTC
Source organism: Mycobacterium sp. (assembly GCF_035603715.1). Taxonomy (GTDB): domain Bacteria; phylum Actinomycetota; class Actinomycetes; order Mycobacteriales; family Mycobacteriaceae; genus Mycobacterium. The sequence goes on from NZ_DATNJW010000696.1 coordinate 2,234, forward strand.
ACCGCGGCGCTGGTGGCTGCCGTTCCCGCCCTGATCGGCGGCTGGTTCCTGGTTCGTGACCGCGTCAGCAGCGCGGCCGAACTGGGCGAACCCACTGCCGATGTTCCCGAACTGACACCGGAGTAATAGAGCAACCGCTCTGTTACTATTGCGGGATGCCCCGCCCGCGCGTGTACGAGCCGGATCGGGTCTTGGACGCCGTCGAGTCACTGGCCGTCGCATCCGGGCCCGCCGCGGTCACCATCCGTGCGATCAGCGCCGGCGTCGGCGTTTCCAATGGCGCGCTCTACCACACCTTCGGGTCGCGCACGGCCCTGATGGGCCGCGCTTGGCTTCGGGCCGGACGCCGATTCCAGGCGGTGCAAAACGCGCTTGTCGACACGGCCTTGTCGGCCGGCCCGAAGGACGCCGTGGTCGCCGCCGCTGATGCCCCCGCGGTGTTCGCCGAGCAGCATCCGGCGTCCTCGAAACTGCTGTGGGCGATTTCCCGCGAGGAACTGCTGGAGTCGGATCTGCCCGACGACATCGCCGCCGAGATCCACGACCTCCACCGACTGCTGATCGGCTTGATGATCCGCCTCGCGGTCAACCTCTGGGACCGCAAAGACGCGCTTGCCGTCGACACGATCACCACCTGCATCGTCGACCTGCCGACCGCCATCATGTTGCGCCGCGACCGGCTGGCCAACCCAACGGCCCGTAAGCACCTGGGAGCGTCGGTGCGCGCGGTCCTCGACGTCGGACCACCACCCCTGAAGAAAGGTAAGTAATCGTGGGAATCAGCCTGAGCTACGAAGACAAGATCGCCGTCCTGGATCTCGGTGATGACGAAAACCGTTTCTCCCCAGACTTTCTCGACGCCGTTGACGCGCACCTCGATGAACTGATCGGGTCGGGCGCCCAGGGTTTGGTGACCACCGCCGGCGCCAAGTTCTACACCAACGGCTTGGACCTGGATTGGCTGACCGCGCACGGGGATCAGACGACGTGGTACGTCGGACGCGTGCAGGGCATGCTGGCCCGGTTCCTCACCTTGCCGGTGCCCACCGCTGCGGCTGTAGTCGGTCACGCGTTCGGCGCGGGGGCGATGCTGGCGCTCGCGCACGACTTCCGGGTGATGCGCTCCGATCGAGGCTTCTTTTGCTTTCCCGAGGTGGATATCCGCATCCCCTTCACACCCGGCATGGCCGCGATCATCCAGGCCAAGCTCACCCCGCAGGCAGCGGTTGCCTCGATGACAACCGGACGCCGCTTCGGCGGCGAGGACGCCGTGGCCCTGGGCATTGTCGACGCCGTCGCGGGCGAGGGCGCCGTGACCGGCGCGGCCGTCGACATCCTGCGCCCGCTCGACGGCAAGGACCCGGGCACGCTGGGGGCCATCAAGCAGACGATGTTCGGCGCCGCCGCGCAGGCGCTGACCGCGAGTACGTAAGAGCCGCAGAGCAATTAGCTTCACCCCAAAAACCCTGGACATCCCGTTGTTGGGCGCATAACGTACGCCTCGGGCGGCACTCTATTTTTGTAGATGGATCCGTGTGGATCGGCGCCGCGCCACGACCTCGCAGCGACGCGGGAAGGGACGACCCATGACAACGGTGCAGGCTGTACTCGACGAGATCCGCGACCAGCCTGGGACCGGCGACGTCATCCCGGTCGTCGATCCCTCCACCGAAGAGCAGATCGCCGAGTTCACCGACTGCGGCCCCGACGCCGTCGACGCGGCCGTCGCGCGCGCGAAAGCCAGTGCCGAGTCCGGGATCTGGTCGCAGAAGCCCGATTACGAGCGCGCCAAGATCCTGTGGCGCGTCGCCGAACTGATCGACAAGAACGCCGAGCTCCTCGCCGAGCTCGAAATGCTCAACGGCGGAATGTATCCCGCTCAAGCGGAGATGCAGGTGAAGATCGGCGCGGAGTGGTTCCGTTACTACGCGGGCTGGTGCACCAAGATCGACGGCATCGCGCGCGACGTCAACACCGGCGGTCTGACCGGGGTCGACTCGCACATGCACACCTACACCGTGCGCGAGCCCTACGACGTGGTCGGGCTGATCTTCCCGTGGAACGGCCCAGTCTTCAATTTCTGCGCAAAGCTGGCGCCGTCACTGGCCGCCGGCTGCAACAGCATCGTCAAACCCGCTGAGGAGACACCACTTTCAGCACACGTGCTGATGCAGATCCTGGCCGAGGCGGGAGTTCCCGACGGCGTGGCGAACCTGGTGAACGGTTACGGCCACACCGTCGGCGCGGCGATCACCGCGCACCCCGACGTGGAGAAGGTCGCGTTCACCGGTTCGACGGAGGTCGGTCGCGCGATCGTGCACGCCTCGGCCGACAGCAACCTCAACAAGGTCACCCTCGAGCTCGGCGGCAAGTCACCGGTGCTGATCTTCGACGACGCGAAGCTGAAGAAGGCAATCCCGATGTCGGCGTTCGGCACGTTCGTACACTCCGGGCAGGCCTGTGTGTGCGGCTCCCGCATTCTGGTGCAGCGCGGTGTCTACGACCAGGTCGTCGAGGGCATGGCGATGGTTGCCAATGCGATGAAGATGGGCGCCCCCAACGAAGAGGGCGTCATGAGCGGTCCGTTGATCAGCCAGAAACAGCTCACCCGTGTGCTGGGCTACCTCGATCAGGGCAGATCCGACGGTGCCGAGATCGTCACCGGCGGACACCGCCTCGACCGCAAGGGTTACTTCGTCCACCCGACGGTCGTCACCAACCTCGATCCCGACACCAGCCGGCTGTTCCAGGAAGAGATCTTCGGCCCGGTCGTGACGATCCTGCCGTTCGACGACGAGGACGAAGCGGTCGCGCTCGCCAACAACAGCACCTACGGGCTGGCCGCCACGGTGTGGACTAAAGACCTTGGCCGCTCGCACCGACTGGCCAAGCGGCTCAAGGCCGGAACGGTCGGGCTCAACTGCGCTTTCCCCTACGACCATTCGATGCCGTTCGGTGGCTACAAGCAGTCCGGCTGGGGCCACGAATCGGGCAAGGCCGGCATCGAGGGTTACCTGCAGACCAAGATCGTCTGGGCGCAGATGTAGCAGCCCTGCGCGGGGCCGACTCGCTCGGATTACGTTGGGTGCATGGCTCCCAAAATTGCGACGGCCGAGAAAGTCGGCCTCTCCGATTTACTCGATTTCGTCCGGCCGCGACACAGAATGGTGCTGACCACCTTTCGGGCGGACGGCTCGCTGCAGAGCTCGCCCGTCACCGGCGGGGTCGACGAGCAGGGCCGGGTGGTGATCGCAAGCTATCCCCAGCGCGCCAAGAGCGCCAACATCCGGCGCACTCCGAAGGCAAGCGTGGTCGTGCTCTCCGACGAATTCAACGGCGCCTACGTTCAGATCGACGGGGACGCCGAAGTGATCGACGTGCCCGAGGCGGTCGAACCGCTAGTCGACTATTACCGCGCGATCGCCGGCGAGCACCCCGACTGGGACGAGTACCGCAGGGCGATGCTCGACCAGCGCAAGTGCCTGATCCGCGTGACGCCGCACAGCTGGGGCCCGGTGGCGACGGGCGGCTTTCCTCCGGCGTGACGGCTGCGCAGATCGCGCGCTGCGCGGAGGCTGAAGTGGGCCGCGAAGTCGGACCCGAGGAGCACGATGTGGGGATGGACAGAAGTTTGCAGACGAGCGTCGACGAGATCGCCGACAAGATCTTCCGACTCTCCACCTGGCTCCCCGACATCAGTGAGCACGGCTTCACGTTCAACCAGTTCCTGCTGACCGGCGACCAGCCGTTTCTGTTCCATTGCGGTATGCGGCAGCTTTTTCCGTCGGTTTCGGCGGCCATCGCGAAGGTGATGCCATTGGAACAGCTGCGCTGGATCTCATTCGCGCACGTCGAGGCCGACGAGTGCGGGGCTATGAACCAGCTGCTGGCCGCCGCGCCACACGCCGAGGTCGTTCACGGCCCCTTGGCTTGCATGCTCTCGCTGAACGACCTGTGCGACCGGCCGCCGGTGTCGGTAGGTAGCGACGCGCACGACATCGGAGGGCACCGGCTGCGGTTCATCGCCACCCCGCACGTGCCGCACAACTGGGAAAGCGGGCTGTGGTTCGACGAAGCCACTTCTACGCTTTTGGCCGGCGACCTGCTCACGCACACCGGTCAATGCCCCGCTCTCACCGAATCCGATTGTGTGGCACCCGCTTTAGAGGCCGAGCTGTTATTTCACGCCACTGGCCTGACCACTAACCTGGCGCCTACATTGGAGCAGTTGGCGCAGTTGGAGCCGCGCACGCTGGCGTTGATGCACGGTGCTTCGTTCAGCGGCGACGGCGCTGGCCAGCTTCGTGGACTGTCCGACGCCTATGCGTCCATGATCGGCTAACCGCGCGTCACTGCCGCCACTTCGACCCGCTCCTGCGTACCCTTGATTTGCGATGTTTCTGTATGGGTTCAACACAACCGGGACAGGCGGCCGACTACTGGCCGGGCTGCTGCTGAGTGCCGCTCTGGTTAGCGGATGCAGCTCGCTCATCCATGGAAAGGCGGTCTCGTCGTCGGGTGCGGGACCCACCGAGCCGACATTCCCGAAGGCCAAGCCGTCGATACCCTCGCCGGCCCCCGCGCGGCCCGCGCCGCCAAGCGCCAACCCGCCGGCCGGTGCGATCCCGTTGCCCCCCGACAACAGCGGCCACGTATTCATCGAGACCAAATCCGGCCAGACCCGCTGCCAGATCGACAGCGACAGCGTCGGCTGCGAGGCGCAGTTCACCAACTCGCCGATGCAAGACGGCGAACGGGCCAACGGCGTCAACATCACCGCGAGCGGCGATGTGCAGTGGGTGCTGGGCAACCTCGGCGACATCCCGACGGTGACCATCGACTACCAGACGTATGACGCAGCCGGTTGGACGATCGCCGCCAGCGAAAGCGGCACCCGATTCACCAACGAGCACACCGGCCACGGCATGTTCGTCAGCATCGAAAAGGTCGACACCTTCTAACGGTTAGGCCCATCACCGCGGTTGGTCGAGGTAGCGGCGCGCGCCCCAGTAGTCCGTGTCCAGTCGAACCGGGGTGGTGCGCACCGGTGTCGTCGAGTCGAACGCCTCGATCATCTCGCCGTTACCGGAATACATGGCCACGTGATAGATCGCGTCGGGATTATCGGGGTCTCTGCTGCCGTGCGAGTAGAAGATCAGATCGCCGGGTTGCAACTCGGATTTGTCTATCGCGTGGCCCCCGCTATCGGCGGCTTGCGCATCGGCGTCGCGCGGCAGGGTGACGCCGTACACCTGGTAGATCGTGGAGGTGAAACCGGAGCAATCGAACCCGAACCCGGCACGACCGCCCCACAGGTAGGGGACGTTCACGAACGCGGCGGCGTACCGGACCAGATCGGCTCCGGTGGGATGCGCTATGTCCGTGGGCTTTTCGTAGACCTCCACTGTTCGAGCATCCAGCCACTTCGGGCCGCGGTCGGGGGTGGCCACCTGGACCGCCGTGTCAGTGCGACTCAGGACGGGAAGCCTGGTGTTGGTGCTGATCTCGAGGTCGTGATCGGATAGTCCGGATTCGCGGTACAGCCAGGTGGTGACGCCGCGATTGGCCAGCGCGAAGGAAGCGTGGTCCTTCAGTCCGCCGTAAGTTGCGTCGGTCATCAACTGGGCCTTGGGAATCCAGCCGGGGTAGCCCAGCGCGCTCTTAGGTGTGGGCTGGCCTGGGACCAGTACCTCCTCCCAGTCGCCCTGCTGCCCCACCACGTAGACACGGTCACCGAAGAGGGCCTGCGTCTGGGTGAGATTGTCCGAGGTGAGCGCTTGCTGCTGGGCC
>NZ_DATNJW010000697.1:0-4888 GCF_035603715.1 Mycobacterium sp.
TTGAATGGTGTTGCCCGGTTGCTGGTAGTAGCCGCTGAGTCGGACCATATCGTCGCCCGTCGGGAACTCGGCCGGCGCTGTCGCCCAGTCGACAAAGTTGTAGGTGACGCGATCGATCGGGCCCAGTCGTATCGAGAGCACTGCCAACAAATCTGGAAGCTCGCTCGGAAGGTCGTCACTGTGCGGCCACCACGCCCCATCGACCGAACCCGCAGCGGATCCCTTGGGCTTCAAACGCAGGCGGGGGGTGATCCGGGGTCCGGTGTGCGTCGAATCTGTTGAGCGTCGGCCAGTCTGTAGCGTCATACGACGCTCCTGTCTTGGCCGCGAATCGACCAAATCATTCGAATCGGCAACGACACAATCTCAAACGGCTGCGTGCGAAATATCGCCGACCCTTACGACGGTACACGCTGCGTGTACTGTCGGCAGGGGAACGCTCTTGGTCTGCGGTGATTCTTGCGGCGACACGCGGCCGAATGTGAAAAATGCGATCGCATCCGTTTGTCGATCCCGGAATCTCACGTAGACCAACATCGAGGACAAGGAATCGCGCATGGACCGCCAGTCCAAACGGGAGGTGGCCGCGGAGCTCGAAGTCGAGATCACCGACCCGACAACGTTGGAATTCCAGATTGCTGTCGCGCCGCACCCGAATACCGAAGTGTCAGAGCGATTGTCGTTTGTGTTGGACGGTAAACCCGTTCAAGCGTTGGAGATCAGCGGTACGCACGGTAACCGCATCCACAAGTTCGATGTGCCGGTGGGCTACTTGACTGTCGACTATGCCGCGACGATCGTCGGCCGGACCGACCCGGCGCCAGTGACCGAACACGACCTGTCAATGTATCTGCGCCCCAGCCGGTACGCCGAGGCGGACAAGCTCTATGGTTTTGCCGCAACGGAATTCGGTAACTACGCGGATTCGACGAGTCTGCTGGAGCGAGTCTCCCTGTGGGTGGGCACCCGGCTGAACTATGTACCCGGCTCGAGTGACCCGATCGATGGGGCGGTGGAGACCCTGCTCGCGGGTGCCGGGGTGTGCCGCGACTATGCGCACCTGGTGGTGGCGATGCTGCGGGCGGTCAAGGTGCCGGCCCGCGTGGTGTCGGTCTACGCACCAGGTCTTTATCCGATGGATTTCCACGCGGTCGCCGAGGCGTTCGTCGGCGGCCAATGGCGGGTTGTCGACGGAACTTTGCTGGCGCCACGGCAGTCGCTGGTGCGCATCGCCACCGGGCGCGACGCCGCCGACATCGCCTTCCTTGACAATCACCGAGGTGCGATCATCCTGCACAAGTTGGCGGTGACGGCGATCGTGGACGGCGATCTGCCCATCGACTCGATCGACCAGCTGGTGTCGATCGGCTAACGGGCCTGGTGCGCGAATACTCGCAAATCCGCTCCCATTGGTGGATGGTGGAGGTATGACGCCGCCACCTCGACATCCGGGCAATGCAATAGATGCCCGATCCTCGCTCGGCTAAATGTGGCAATCGCTGAACAGCTGCGCGCGGCCGTCGACGGCCGGCGTGGACTAGCGGCAGCTGATTCGCTATGCGAGGCCTGCGTGATGTTGTTCGGCATTGATGCGGCGGCGATTTCACTGGTCTTCTCGGGGGTCACCAGCGGAACGTTCGGCTCCAGCGACGCAGCCGCGCGCGTGTATGACGAACTCCAGTTCACCATTGGCGAGGGTCCATGCCTGGACTCCGTCTCGACGCATGGCCCCGTCCTGGTTCCAGACCTCGCCAAACCGAACTTCATTCGGTGGCCGCTGTACCGCTCCGCCATGCTCGACTACAAGATTCGGGGAGTATTCGCGATTCCGGTCGTCTTGGCCGGCGAATTCGTCGGCGCCCTCGACCTTTTCAAGACACAGCCCGGCGAGCTACCCGTCGACCAGCTGGCGGGCGCCGTGATCGCCGCCGAGCTGGCCGGCGCCCCGCTGCTGGACCTCTTGCACTCCGACTTGCAGGCCGCCGTCAACAACCCGTACAGCAGCGCCTGGGCCGACTTCAACGCGCTGAGCCGTGCGGAAGTGAGCCAGGCCACCGGCATGGTCGTCGCCCAACTCGGGGTCGAACCCGCCGAAGCGCTGGTACGCCTGCGCGCCCACGCCTACGCCACCAACCGCAGCGCCACCGAGGTCGCCCGCGACATTCTCGACCGGCAGCTGCGACTCGACGCCGACTAATGCCATGCGAAAAGGAGGGCAACGTGACCGATACCCCTCGTGAAACTCGGGTACTGGATGCGGTTGTATCGCTCGTCGACAGCCTGCTGGACGACTTCGACATCGTCGACCTGCTCACCGAGCTCACCGAACGTTGCGCAGACCTGTTGGATATCGCCGCGGCGGGATTCCTGCTCGCCGACCCGTTGGGTCAACTGCGCTTGCTGGCCGCCACCTCTACTCAGACGCGCGAACTGGAACTCTTCCAATTACAGACCGACGAGGGACCGTGCCTGGAGTGCTATGCCACCGGTCAACCCGTTTCGGTGGCGGATCTGCGCACCGCGACCGCCCGATGGCCGCGGTTTGTTTCGGCCGCGCGCGAGGCGGGCGTCGCCTCTGTGCACGCGGTGCCGATGCGGGCCGCCGGCATCGTGTTGGGCTCTCTGGGTCTGTTCGGGAGCCGGCCGGGCGAACTCAGTGAGTCCGATCTCCTGCTCGGACAGACACTGGCGCATGTCGCCTGCGTAGCGATTTTGCAGGAACTCCCGCCGACGCCCGCGACGGTGATACCGCAGCTGCGTGCCGCGCTGACCCACCGCATCGTCGTCGAGCAGGCCAAGGGTTTCCTGCGCGAGCACTTCGACATTACGGTCGACGAGGCATTTGCGCTGCTACGCAGGTACTCGCGTGCCCACGGCGATCACCTGACCGACGTGGCACGCCAGTTGATGGCCGATCCCGGCGCACGTCCGACGCTGCTGCACAGAATGACTCAACTGGCTTACGACTGAGCCCGCCGCGCATGGGCGCGCCGCACTGCATCGTCGACCAGTCGCGCCGCGACCACTCGCAGCTTGATGTTGCCGCTTTGACTCATCTGGACGAGCCGGCTGAACGCCACCTCGGCGCTGACACCCGACCGGCTGCGGATGATGCCGACCGCCTGATCGATCACCGCGCGGTGATCCAAAGCCTGTTCCAGCTTTTCGGCACGTGATCGAGCGCCGGCCAGCAGGCCGGCGTTGTAGATCGACACGGCCGCCGGCCCGGCGAATTGCGATCCCAACAACACGGCGTGCTCGCCGAAGGCGTCCTGGCTGTCGGCGTAGCAGTTGATCGCGCCGATCACGTGCTCGCCGACTATCAGCGGCAGCGACAGCGCGGAATGCACTCCCATCCTTGCGACTCGGCCGCCGAAGTGCGGCCAGCGGTCGTCGGCGCCGAGTGATCCACTGACCGTGACTCGGCGCGACCGCATACACGTGATGCACGGCCCCTCACGCAACTCGTCGTATTGAACGCCGTCGATCGTGTTCACGAATCCCGCTGTGGCAGCGGTGCTCTGCAGCGTCGGGAGACCTTTGCCCACCTCGATCAACGCAACTCCGGCGCCGTCGACTCCGGGAATGGCCTCAGCTGCGAACGCGGCGACCTCGCCCAGCAATTCGAACACGCCGCGGGCGCCGGCCACCATCCCCGCCAAACCGCGCAGCCCGGCGCGCAAGTCGTCTTCGTCCGCTTCCCGTTGGGCCGTGGACAATTCGGTCTGGTCTGGTGGTTCGCGACCAGGCTGCGCGTCAAAATCGGGCATGGTCGGTACCAATTTTAGATGACCAGTGCCAGCGCATGGGCGCGACGCAGTTTTCCCGACGGCGTTTTCGGGATCATTCCTGGTTCGAGCACAACCACGTTGCGTGGACGGACATCGACCTCGGCGACGACCTCGTGGGCAACCTGACGTTCGACGCGGCGCACTTCGGCCGGCTCCTCCCAGACATTGGCTTCGACGGCGACCGCGAAAGTCTCCCGTGCGTGGCCGGCCTCCAACCGCACCGCGACGGCACAGCCGGGCCGAACCCCGCGGACGCGGGCGGCGGCGCGCTCGATGTCGGTCGGGTAGATGTTGCGACCCGCCATGATGATCACATCCTTCAGCCGGCCGCACACAACGACGTTGCCGGTCTCGGTGAGATACCCCAAATCGCCAGTGTCGTACCACCCCTCGGGATTTTGCGCGGGTACGAAACCGGCGATCGTGGTGTATCCCAGCGTCACCGGTTCGCCGCGCACGTGGATGACGCCGACGCTGCGAGCGGGGAGCACCTTGCCGTCCTGGTCGACGATCCGGGCCTCCAGCCCTTTGAGTGGGCGGCCGAGGGAGGCCAATCGCCTGGTCTTACCCCGCGACGCCGGGACAGCCCGGTGCAGCAAGGCAAGTAGATCGGCGTCGACCTCGTCGACGATCAACCCGCGGCCGCACTCGGTGAACGACAGCGCGACCGTCGTCTCGGCCATGCCGTAGGCAGGCACGAGTGCTTCGGGCCGCAACCCGAACGGCGCGCCGGCTTCGCAAAGGTCCTCGACGTCGGCCGGTTCGACTTGCTCCGCGCCGGAGAGCGCCCACCGCAGCGTGGACAAGTCGAACTGGCCTGGCTGAGCTTGTTTGCGTAGCCGTTTGGCGAACAGCGTGTAAGCGAAGTTGGGCGCCGCAGTCATGGTGGCCTGGTATTTGTCGATGAGCTTTGCCCACAGCAGGGTGTCGCGCAGGAAGTCCATCGGCGTGATCTTGACCAGCTCGATGCCGAAGTACATTGGGGCGGTCAGGTAGCCGGTCATGCCCATGTCGTGGAAGCACGGGAGCCAGCTCACGATCACGTCGGATTCGGGGTCGACATCGGCGCCGACGAGCATCGCCTCGGCATTTGCGAC
>NZ_DATNJW010000698.1:0-6100 GCF_035603715.1 Mycobacterium sp.
CGATCTGCGCGATACGCGACAAGCCCTACATGTGGCACGAATGATGTTGCGGGGCCCCAGCGATTCCGCAACCTCAGTTGCTGTGTTCGACGGCTCCATTGTGGCCACCGCTGCGGTGAGTGCGCCGGAGGTGATGGTCAAAACGGTCGGGGCGGCGTTGGACTACTTCGATGGCCTTCCCGACGAGGACCGGGAGATGCTGTTTGAAACATTTCGGGTGTGGCAGAACAGCGAAGCCTCGGTGAGCGTCGTCGCTGACCGACTGTTTTGCCACCCCAACACGGTGCGTCACCGTCTGCGCCGAATCGAGAAAGGGACCGGTCGATCTCTGTCCCGACCAAGGGATGTCGCCGAATTATGTTTAGCGTTCGAGGTACACCGACGGCTCATGTAACCATGTAAGTGATGGTTCCAGACGCCGGTGTTGTCCGCCGGTACATCGACGCTGCAGCAGCGTGCCGGCCACCTTTTCGCCTTCTTTACATCGCTCGTGGTCGTTGTGGCGGCGTTGTTGGCGGCAACACGGCACGGTGGGATGTGTTGTCTGAGAATACATCTACGCCGGCATCGGTTCGTATCACGATCGACGCGTGGGCCGGAAATGTAAGGCAGCCAACAAAATCAGCCCACCCGCAAAGCAAGGAGCATCATGGTTAGACAAGCTGGTATCGGGTGTTCTGAAGATCGTGTTGGGTGTGACGGTACTGGCCTGGCCCGGCCTATCAACCCTTGTCGTCTCAACCATCTTCGGTGTCGCTTAAGCCGCTGAAAGGAGACCGATCAGCATGCAATTCGGAATTTTCTCGGTCGGGGACGTCACCGCGGATCCGACCACCGGCCGCACTCCCACGGAGGCCGAACGGATTCGCGCAACGGTGGCGATCGCGAAGAAGGCCGAGGAAGTCGGGCTGGACGTGTTCGCCACCGGTGAGCATCACAACCCGCCGTTCGTGCCGTCTTCGCCGACCACCCTGCTGGGCTACATCGCGGCGCAAACCGACCGGATCATCCTGTCTACTGCGACGACCTTGATCACCACGAACGACCCGGTGAAGATCGCCGAGGACTTCAGCGTGCTGCAGAACCTCTCCGGTGGCCGCGTAGACCTGATGTTGGGTCGTGGCAATACCGGGCCGGTCTACCCCTGGTTCGGGCAGGACATCCAGGCCGCGATCCCGTTGACGGTCGAGCACTATGGGCTGCTGCGACGGCTGTGGCGGGAGGAGGTCGTCGACTGGACCGGGAAATACCGCACCTCGCTGCAGGGTTTCACCCTGGCCCCGCGGCCGTTGGACGGAGTACCGCCGTTCGTTTGGCATGGTTCGATCCGCACCCCGGAGGTTGCGGAATTGGCCGCCTATTATGGCGACGGTTTCTTCCATAACCACATTTTCTGGCCGCCATCGCACACCAAACGGATGGTGCAGTTGTACCGGCAACGGTTCGAGCACTACGGGCACGGCAGCGCCGATCAAGCGATCGTGGGTCTCGGCGGGCAGGTTTTCATGCGACCCAACAGTCAAGACGCGGTCGCGGAGTTTCGGCCCTACTTCGACAACGCTCCGGTGTACGGACATGGCCCGAGTTTGGAGGAGTTCTCCGCCCAAACACCGTTGACGGTCGGGTCGCCGCAGCAGGTGATTGATCGGACACTGGGTTTCCGTCAGTACGCCGGCGACTATCAGCGGCAGTTGTTCTTGATTGATCACGCCGGTCTGCCGTTGACCACCGTGTTGGAGCAGCTCGACCTTCTGGGTGAGGAGGTTATCCCGGTGCTGCGCAAGGAGTTTGCGGTCGGTAGACCGGAGCACGTGCCCGACGCTCCGACTCACGAGACCTTGGTGAAGGCGGCAGCAAGCAGCGGCGCTGACACCGACACCGCAAACGCGGTTGACACCTCGGAGGAGCACCAGCCATGACGAAGTTAGCGATCGTAAGTGGCGGGTTGCGAGAGCCATCGTCGACGCGGCTGCTGGCCGACCGGATCACCGCAGCGGTCGATGCAGCGTTGGCAGGCCGGAAGCTGACGGCGACGGCTTCGGTGATCGAACTGCGGCGCGTGGGGCGAGCAATCATGGACACCATGTTGACCGGGTTTGCTACGTCCGATTTGGAGTCGGTCTTCGAGACCGTCGCCGACGCCGACGGGGTAATCGCTGTGACTCCGGCGTTCAACGCCTCGTTCAGCGGACTGTTCAAGTCCTTCTTCGACGTGCTGCCCGAAGAGACGCTGTCGGAGATGCCGGTGCTGATTGCGGCGACCGGCGGGACCGAGCGACACTCGCTGGTGCTGGAACACGCGTTGCGTCCGATGTTCTCGTACCTGCATGCCATCGTGTCACCCACCGGCGTGTACGCGGCCACCAACGACTTCGGCGCTCAACAGCGTTCCGTCGAACTCTCCGAAAGGATCGGCAAAGCAGCCGAAGACTTCGCCCGCCTGCTGCAGGCTTGCGGTCCCCGCACCCGCCGCGATGTATTCACCGAGGAGCTGACCGACATGGAACGCCTCCTAGCGGGCTGGCAACCACCAGGAGCTGGTGACACCGTCGAAGACTGATGCTCCTCGACTTTGATTCGGGCCCTAGTACGCGAGATCAACGTGTAAGTGCGACTGACCACGCCTTGACTTGAAGCGCTTCAAGTTCGGGATAGTAGTGGCATGAGCATCGTCGCCGAGCATTCGCACCTCACCATCCAGCAGGTGTCACGGCACACCGGCCTGTCGGAGTCCGCGCTGCGATATTACGAACGAATCGGGCTAATCGGCGCGGTCCCGCGGGACGAGAGCAGTGGTCATCGCCGCTATCCGCCCGATCTCGTCGCCGCCATCGAAGCGCTGAGCTGTTTACGCGGCAGTGGAATGTCGGTGCAGGACATGCGCACCTACGTCGCCAACATGCGGCGCGGCTTGATCGCGGCGGCGGACCAGCGAGAGCTCTTCGCCGGCCATGCTGATCGGCTTCGCTGCGAGATCGCCCGGCTGCGACTGCGTAAGCGGTACGTGTCGGCCAAGGCCGAGCTCTGGGCCGCTAGGGAACGATGCGATGCCGCCGCGGAGTCGGCCTTCACTGCGACCGTGCACGAACTTACCGCCCAGTTGTTGAGAGAAGAGGCGGACCTACGCCATGCATGACCCCGCCGCGCCGGTGTTGGTCACCGGCGGCTCCGGATTCCTTGCCACGCATATCATTCTGCGGCTACTCAGCGAGGGATACCGGGTACGCACCACTGTCCGGTCGCTCGACCGTGCGCCGGAAGTGCGCAAAACACTGGCGCGCACCGGCGCCGATACGACACAACTGTCTTTTGTCGCCGCCGATCTCACGATCGATGACGGCTGGCCGCCCGCGGTTGCCGGCTGCGAATATGTGCTGCACGTGGCGTCGCCGTTTCCGCCACAGCAACCGCGGAACGCTGACGACCTCGTCGTGCCCGCACGCGAAGGCACACTGCGGGTGTTGCGAGCTGCCGATGACGCCGGCGCGCGGCGCGTCGTGCTGACGTCTTCGTTCGCCGCGATCGGCTACAGCCCGAAGCCGTCAGCGCTTCCGTACGACGAAACTGACTGGACCGATCCGACGGGTGATGTGAAGCCCTACGTGAAGAGCAAGACGCTTGCGGAGCGGGCGGCATGGGATTTCGTCGCTGACCCGTCGGTCGGCGTGAGGCTGTCGGTGGTGAACCCTGTCGGCATTTTCGGGCCAGCCCTCGGGCCGGACCTGCCGACCTCTCTCGGCCTAATCCAGATGCTTATGCAAGGCAAACCGCCACTGCTGCCGCGGGCGTCGTTCGGCGTCGTCGACGTGCGTGACGTTGCCGATCTGCATTTACGGGCCATGCTGAAGCCAGAGGCGGCGGGGCAACGGTTCCTGGCATCGGCCGGTCAGCCACTGAAATTACTTGAGATCGCCGCGATCCTGCGCGCCGCGTTGGGCGACGACGAGGCGCGGATTCCAACGGGAGAGGTGCCGGACTGGGTGGTGCGTACCGTGGGACGTTTCGTCCCAGCGCTGGGTGCGTTCGCCGACCTGCTAGGCCCTCCTAAGGCGGTGTCACCGGAGAAGGCCACCAAAGTGCTTGGCTGGCAACCGCGTTCTGCCGCCGTCACGGTGGCCGAGACCGGTAAGAGCTTGCTGGCACTAGTACCAGATCCATGCGGCCCTAAACACGAATCCTCGGGCGATGATGCTGGGCTGCCCGCGCGGCGACTGTAGTAGTCGTCAAGTCATCACGTTCTCGAGCCGGGTCAGCCGGCACACATCGAAATACGAGGTTGAGAAATGACGACCGAGATAGCCGGAGCGCCTGAGCCGTCCGCGTCCGACCCGCCAGACGTATTGCAGCAGTATCGGCGGCTCGTCGCCGAACAGGCCGCCTTGCGCCGGGTCGCCACGCTGGTGGCCCGGAGCGTTGAACCTTCGGCGGTTTTTGGCGCGGTGGCCGAGGAGATGCGCCGATGCGTCAATGCGTTTACCGCCGGGTTGTGGCGGTTCGAGTCAGGCGGCGAGTTCACCATGGTGGGCGCGGCTGCCGACCCTACGGCGCTGGCGAAGTGGCCGGTGGGCACCCGGACTCCGATGGAAGGCAACACCATCGCTACGGAGGTGCAACGCAGCTGCCGTCCCGCACGGATCGACAGCTACGACAACGTTGCCGGGTCGACCGCCGCGCGAGTCCGAGAGGTGGGTGTGCGCGCGGCGGTGGGGGTGCCGGTCATCGTCGATGGACGCGTATGGGGCCTGGCCGCGGTCGGGTCGGCGGGTCCCGGCGCAATGCCGGCCGACACCGAGGCCCGCATCAGCAGCTTCGCCGAACTTGTTGCGATGGCCCTGGTGGCCGGACATCGGGACGAGCAGACGCGACAGCTGCTCGCTGAGCCCGCTCGTCGTGCGAATCTTATTGAGGCTCTACTGGAGGGACGCGGGTTCGACGAGCGCTGTCTGCAGGAGGTCGCCGGCTACCTTCGGTTGCCGATCCATGGTCCTTTTGTGGTCATCGTCGCCCACGTTCCCACTGTAGGTGATGAGCCGCTCCGCGAGATCGAGTCGAAACTGCGCGGCCTGGACATCTTTTCGGCCTGGCGGCTGCTGCCCGATGCGCAGGTCGGGATCGTGCACATCAAGTCCGACCAAAAATTCGACAGCGTTGTTGCCCTACTGTCGCGGATGACGACTGCGCGGGTAGGGGTCAGTGCGTCGTATGTGGATCTGCGCGATACGCGCCAAGCCCTGCATGTGGCACGAATGATGTTGCGGGGCCCGACCGATTCCGCATCCTCGGTCGCTGTGTTCGACGGCTCCATCCTCGCCACTGCGGCAGTCAGCGCACCGGAAGTGATGAGCAAAACGGTCGGCGCCGCGTGGGATGGTTTTGGCGACCTTTCCGACGAGGACAGGCAGATGCTGTTCGAAACATTTCGGGTGTGGCAGAACAGCGACGCCTCGGTAAACGCCGTCGCTGACCGACTGTTCTGCCACCCCAACACCGTGCGTCACCGTCTGCGCCGGATCGAGAAAGGGACCGGGCGATCTCTGTCCCGGCCAAGGGATGTCGCCGAATTATGTTTAGCCTTCGAGGTACACCGACGGCTCATGTAATTATGCTATGGGGCATACCGTTGCCCGGGCCATCGCCGTCGGGGCCGTTGAGAGCGGCATCGCAAGGCCGAGGTTATCTGCCGCGCCGCTTGAAGTGGTATTCCGTTGTGCTGAGGCCATTGTCGACCGATGCCGCTTCGATCTGGCCGGGTTCGTCCAGCTGCGCCAGGTGGCGCCATGAGCGAATGGCGTGGCGGGTGACTTCCACGATCCGGGCAGCTCCGTTGTCCTCGGTCGCCAATTCGTGGGCGCGCAGGGCGTTACCGGTTACGGCATCCAAAATCTCGCAGTGTTCGGTATCCACAAGTGCGGTCGATTGATATGCGGCCCGTACGGCATACAGTCCGGCGCCGGCTAACGTCGCGCAAGCGGCGCGGGCAGCGGAGTCGGCGCTGTACCAGGCGGGGATAGCGGGCATGGCACCGGACGCGAGCGCGCGGTGTAGGTCGGCGATATCGAAGATCGCTTCGGCCGCGTCGTCGTCGGCGTATTGAACGACT
>NZ_DATNJW010000699.1:0-18653 GCF_035603715.1 Mycobacterium sp.
GTTTCTTCTTGTTGTTTAACGAGTCCGGGGTGGCTCCGGCGTTGCCGAGGTCGGTGAAGAACTTGCCATGGCGGGCGGCGACACTGGGGGTCAGATCGCGGGCCTCCCACATCGCGCGAACCGTGCCTTGAACACCATTCGGTCGGCGCGCGGCGATTTCAGCGGCCAGTTCGAAAGCGCGGCCGCGTAGTTGATCGTCCGGGACCACCTCGGTTACCAGCCCGATGCGCAGAGCGGTCTGCGCAGACATGCGCTCCTCGCTGCCGAGCAAGGCCCACCGCATCACCTCGCCGTAGGGCACACCGAGCGCCAGCATGCCCATCGGCTCCAACGCCGAGACGATGCCGGCATTGGCATGTGGGTCGAAGAACGTGGCCGTCTCACTGCAGATCGAGAAGTCGCACTCATTGACGAAATACATGGCGCCGCCGGCGACGATGCCATGCAGTGCCGCGATCACCGGCTTCCACACTTTGTGTGCCTTCGGCCCCAGTAATTCGCCCGGATCCTCCTGGTTGAAGATCGGTTGGTGCTTCCACCAGGTGCCCTCGGTCACGTCGATGCCGGTGCAGAAGGCACGTTCGCCGTTGGCGCACAGCACCGCGACCCGGATGTCCTCGTCGTCACGGACTCGGGCCCAGACTGTGGCGAGTTCGGCGGCCATCTGTTCGGTGAAGCTGTTCAGCCTCTCGGGCCGGTTGAGCGCAACGGTGGCTACGTGGTCAGTCACCTGGAATTCAATAGTGGCAAGGTCGGTCTGCTCGATCACCGTCGCTCCTCGGTCGATCCGGTAGGTACCGGCATCTTCGCACCCGGCTCGCTGACATGGCTAACCTGGTTAGCGATCTCGCGCTTGAGGATCTTGCCCGCGGGGCCCAACGGGAACTCGCGCCAGAACACGAACCGGCGTGGCTGCTTATATCCGGCCAATTCAGCGCGGCACAGCGCAGCCAGTTCGGCGGTCAGTGCGTCCTGATCGCTGACGTGAGCTTTGGGAATCACCGCGGCGACCGGCGTCTCACCCCACTCAGGATCGGGCACCCCAACCACTGCCACCATGTCCACGTCGTGGTGCTGGGCGAGTACCCGCTCGATCTCCGCCGGGTAGACATTGAAGCCGCCGGAGATGATCAGATCGGTTTTGCGTCCGGTGATGTGGAGGTAGCCCTCGTCGTCGAGGTAGCCCAAGTCACCGCTGCGCAATCCGTCGGGCCGGAACGTCTCTGTGGTCTGCTCGGGCCGGTTCCAGTAGCCAATCGCGTTGGCCGGGCTGGTGATCACGATTTCGCCGACATCGCCGGGCGGGGCGTCGTTGCCGTCGATGTCGACGACGCGGATCACGCACATCGGCGTTTCCTGCCCGCACGAGGTCGCGATCGAGGTTCTGCCGGCGACGATGTCGCGATGATCCTCCGGGGTGAGAATCGTCGCCTGTCCGCCGCATTCGGTGAGCCCGTAGCGCTGTTGCAGGTCGCAGCCGAGCAGGTCCATCGCCTTGCGCGCCAAGCCCGGCGGCACGGGGGCCGAACCATAGGAGATGCGCCGCAGGCTCGACATGTCCCGCGGGGGGCCGTCTTCGAGGATCGCCAGCGTCCGGTGCAGCATCGTCGGGATGAATGTCGTGAAAGTGATGGCGCTGCGCTCGATCTCGTCGATCACCGCCTGCGGGTCAAATTTTTGATGGATCACCATGGTCTGCCCGAGATACAGCCACGACACCGTGCGGACCATGCCGCCCGCAGTAAAGAACGGCGTCGTCGCGAGCATGACGTCGGAGCGGTTGGCCTCGGTCACCAGGTTCGTGTCGGCCGCTTGGTACAGCAGGGCGCGGTGCGTGTGCATCACACCCTTGGCTCGACCGGTGGTGCCGCTGGTGTACAGGATGAACGCGACATCGTCCGGCGTGACGTCGCGGCGCCCGGCGCCGGGTTGCGCTTGCGCCAGCGCCGTGTCGTAGTCGGTGACCAACTCGCTGGTGCCATGCGATGAGCTGGCGCCTACTCCCAATACCAGCCCCAGTTCGGTCAATTCACCCAGGAACTTCTCCAGGTGGTCGGCGTGGATGATCACTGCCCGTGCGCCGGAGTCGTCGCGCACGTGGGCGACCTCGTCGGGGGCCAACCGGATGTTCACTGGCACCGCCACCAGCCCGGCCTTGGCCAGACCGAACGAGATCTCCGGCCATTCAAGGCAATTGCGGGCGATCACCATCACCCGGTCGCCCGGTACCAGCCCCCTGCCGATCAGAAAGCCGGCGAGCCGACGGGCGCGCTCGTCGACCTGAGACCAGGTCAGCGCCCGATCGTGGTCGACGAGCGCACGCTTGTCGGGGTAGCGGCGGGCGTTATTGGTGGCGATGTCACCGATGAGCATCAGATCAGCAGGCCCTTCATATCAGGAATGCCAGTGTTTCGACCGGTCCGCCCGCATCGATCAGGTGCACGATCTTGCGTATCAGCCGCGGGCCTTCCGGCGACAAGCGGATGGTGTGAATAACGCGACCGGCCCAGAAGCGTTGTCGTAAACGGTATTCGAACAACGCGAAGTTGGATTCCACTGTCACGGTGCCGGCGCCGGCGTCCACCACCTCGCTGTTGGAGACCACCCGACGCATCACCGACGGTGGTGTCTGCGAGTGCCGGTTACCGGTGTTGAGCTGAGCCACCCGGCTTTTGATTCGTCGCCGGTTGTCGTTGATGTAGGCCAGCGTGGTGCGTGGGTCGTCGTCGGGATGCATCGGGACGCGATACTCGACCGCGTCGTCGTCATCGGCCCACAGCGCCTCCCACTCCGAGTAGCGGCCCTCGTCGGCCAGCCGCGCCTCCAGATACAGAAACGACAGGATCTCGGGGTCCGGCAGTGGACGCAGCGCTGGACGGGCCTGGGTTTCGGAATTAACGGTCATGCTCCGGTCCTACCGCCGACGACCGAGGCCCAGTGCGAGTAGAAGCCGCGCTGCGGAGTTTCGGCACTCTTGTCCCGGTTGATGATTCCCGTGGAATCGTCGATGTCGCTTTCTACGCCGCGGGCCAGCATCAGCCATTCGGGCAGCTCGGCGGCGAGCCCGGCCTGGTTGCGCATGCCGATCTCGCCGTCGTCGGCGATCAGGAATCCCGCCGGGCCCATCGCACCCTCGGAACGGCGCAGCGTGCGCTCGTTCAGCGCATCCTGACCGGGTATCAGGACCGCGGTGGTGTAGGCGATGGTGCGGTCGGGGGCCTGCGGCTCGACGAACATGACGTTCATCTCGGCCAGGAAAAGGTTGGGCCAGATCAAGGTGTGTGGTGGGCCCACCACCAGTGCGTCGTGGGCCTGCTCGGGGCCGTACGCACCCTCGAGTGCCTCGACGTAGTCGGCGAGCTTGGCCCGCGGAATGCGGCCGTACCAGACGAATTCCTCATCGAGCTTGCGGTATTCGTCGCTGTAGTCGATCTCGGAATGGCCGTTCCCGATGTCGCGGACCAGCACGTCGACCTTGGTCGGGACGTGCGACACCTTGGCGGGCTTGATCGCGTCGTACACCGAGGCATGCGTGAACAGTGCGTGGTAGCCGTCGACGTTGTTCTCCACCACCATCTTCCAGTTGGCGTGGTGCAGGTGCTTCATCCAGTTGGCCCGCAGGTCGATCTTGCGGGTGGGGGACAGGTTCAGCAGGCGGTCGATGGCGCGCGTTGCCTTGCCGAGATGCTCGGGCAGCGAGATGCCCTCGGGCGCCAGTGACGCGAAGACGAATCCGCCGTAGCTGTCCACCCGGGGCGCCTGGGCAAGGCCCAGCTCGGAGCGGACCTGGTTGAACGCCTCGCCAT
The DNA here is from genome assembly GCF_035603715.1 of Mycobacterium sp. GTDB lineage: Bacteria > Actinomycetota > Actinomycetes > Mycobacteriales > Mycobacteriaceae > Mycobacterium. The sequence goes on from NZ_DATNJW010000699.1 coordinate 3,807, forward strand.
AACCTTCGCGCATCGGAACACCCTGCAACGCACCGGTATTGCTGAACGTCCAGCCGTGATACGGGCACCGGAAGGAGTTGGCGTTGCCCTTCTCGGCGTTGCACAGCTTATTGGCCCGGTGGGTGCAGCGGTTGAGGACCACCCGGATCACGCCGTCCTTGCCCCGCGCCACGACGACCGGGTCATGCCCGATCATCCGGGTCAGGTAGTCACCCGGCTCGCTGACCTCGCTCTCGTGCGCGACGTAGACCCATCCGGTCTTGAAGATGCTGTCCATTTCGCGGCGGAAGATCTCGGCGGATGTGTACACGGTTCCGTGCACGCGGTCGCTGCGTATGACGGTCCCGACGTCGAAGGTGTCTGTCGCAGGCGCGGATTCAAGCGTCGTCACTGGTCCTCCAGGATGTCGATGGCGGGGATGGCGACGTCGCCGAGGCGGCGGAAACCGATGCGCACCCCCGTGCCGATCGGCGGCGCGGTGTTGGCGGGTTGCACGGTGGTCATCACCATCCGGTGCCCGCTCGACAGTTCGACGTCGATGATGGGGTAGGGCGTCATGCCGTGCACCAGGCCGGGCTCGCGCCGGTGCATGAGCGTCGCAGTGTGTACGGTCCCGCGTGGATCGACTGTGCGCCAGTCGCGTTCGCGGTGCCCGCAGCCGTCGCAGACCTCTTGGTCGAGTTCGAGTGGCAGTGCGCACGCCGCGCAGAACGGCATCGCGAGCTCGTTGCGTGCGGCCGCCTGGTACAGCGGTGCCAGCAGGTCGTCATCGGCGGGGGGTGCCAGCGCGCTGTCCAGCAGCCAGTCCTCGACCGCGGTGGCGGTCATGCCGCGCGCTCCAGGACCAACGCCGCGTGGTGGTCCATCCGGCCGCCGATGCCACCGACCAGTGCGACCGTGGCCCCGGGAACCTGACGTTGTCCGCCGGCGTCGCGCAGTTGAATCATCGCCTCCGCCAACGGCGTCATGCCCTGCAGGTAGAAACCGGACAGTTGGCCACCGCCGGTATTCGTCGGTAGCGTGCCGGCCGGTCCGGTGTGGCCGTCGCGGACGAAAGCGCCCACGGGCACGTCACCGGTGAGCCGGTATTCGTCGAGCAGCGCAAGGGTGACGATCGAGAACGGGTCGTACAGTTCGGCGACGTGCAGGTCTGCTCGGACCATGCCGGCCTGGTCGAGCGCGTCCTGCACCGCGCGGCCACCGCCGCCGAACCATGACTCGGCTCCGCAGCGACGGCGCCGCACCGGATGCTCGCGCCCGGTCCCGCGGACCCGCAACCGGGTTTCGCCGATCGAGGCCCGCCCGGTGAGCACGACGGCGACCGCCCCGTTCACCGGCCGTGCGCAGTCCAGCAGCCGAAGCGGTTCGGCGACCATCGGGGAAGCGTCATAGTCGGTGTCATCGAGCGGCTCGCGATTGACCGCGTCGGGATTACCGCGGGCCCAACGCCTCGCCGTGGTGGCCACCGAGCGTAGTGCGTCGGCACTCGTGCCGGTCACATGCAGCCAGCGCTGGGTCAACAGCGCATACGTCGGCACCGAGCCCAGCAGCCCCGAGGCCCGCTCCAGCCCGCGCACTCCGTGGTTGCCGCCACTGTGGGCGTAGGTCGACCCTGCGCCACGGCCGGCCACGAGGGGTGCGTCGGCGAAGACGCACAGGATGGTCGACGCCTCACCGGTGACGATCGCGTGGCGCGCGCGCTGGATCATGGCGATGGTCGTCGCGCCTTTGATCTCGAGGTGCTCCAGCAGGCGCAGATCCGAGAAGCCGGCCGCAGCGGCGAATCCGACGCCCAGCCGGTCCGGCCGGACGCCCTGCGATGAGCCCACCAGGATGCCGTCGACGTCCGCACGCCCGAGTCCGGCGTCGGACAGTGCGGCGGCGCTCGCCTTGACGGCCAACTCGAGCGGCGTCGCGCCCGGCCGCAGCGACATCGGAGTCATGCCCAGGCCGATCAGGTCGGCATCGGCGGCGCTCACGGCCGCTCCGTTGGCCGGCGTTCGCCGCGGTAATTGCCCACCCGCACCCACTCCTCGCGGTCTTCAGGGGTGGCCAAGGTGAAGCTGGCCAACTCCAACGGACACAAGAAGACCTGCTCGCCGCTTTCGAGGTCCTCGACGAGCAGGCGGGGGCCGTTGCCGTTGACGTCCAACGACAACCGCACGGCCGCGAACTCGTTGACCAGCTCGGCGAGGACGCGGCGTCCGGCCGGAGTGTTCACCTGCCCAGTATTACCGCATACAAGTGTCAGAATCAATGGAGGGAGATGCAATGCCCGCTCGCGTATCGCGCGTTGGCCGAGCGGTGTGAGCCGTTCTTCACATGGGAACATGAGGCTTGTGCGACGATGGGAAGCAGGCGAGGCGACGTCAGCACTAGATGACAGATGTGTCAGATACGGACAGGCGAGAAGGTGAGATGGGCCAAGTACAAGCACCGGCCGCGGCGGTCGACGTAAGCCGAGTCGATACGGAGGACTACCGCAGCATCTGGATGTATCTGAAGGAGCTCGAGTTCCGGCAGGGGTTCGTCGACATCGGCGTCAATGGCGTGCCCGTCCGAACCCGTTATGCCGAGGCGGGCGACCCGGACAAGCCGCACGCCATCCTGCTGCACGGCACCGGCGGGCACTGGGAGACGTTCGCACCCAACCTCGCTGCACTCTCGCAGCACTTTCACTGCGTGGCGATCGACATGGTCGGCAACGGGTTCTCTGACAAGCCGGACTACGACTACGAGATCGCGGTCTACGTCGAACACGTGCTGGGGGTGATGGACCACTTCGGCATGGCCTCGGCCAACTTCATCGCGATGTCACTGGGCGCATTCGTGGCGTCCGCGGTGTGCGTCGGCCACGCCGACCGGGTGGACAGGGTGATCCTGATGTCGCCGGCCGGTCGGGAGGCGTCGGCGACCAACATGGCGCGCATTCGAGCGGAACGAACCAAGGCGGTCAACGAGCCGACATGGGAATCGCTGCACGCCGTGTTCGCCCACCTGATCGCCGACGAGGCCAATCGCCTGCCCGACCTCATCGGTTTGCGCCAGGCTGTTTATCGACGCGAAGACACCCGCAACACCATCGACCGGCTGCTGATCCTGCAGGACGAGAAAGTGCGGCACCGCAACCTGATTCCCGACGACAAATGGCGCGGCATCGAGGCGCCAGTAATGATCGTGGCCTCGGGCAAGGACCACGGTGTTTACCAGGACACCGCGCGCACCATCGCAGACCTGATCCCGAACTCAGAGGTGTTCGAGATGGCCTCGGTGCGGCACTGGCCGCATTTCGAGGATCCCGAGGCGTTCAACGCCGCGGCGATCGAGTTCCTCACGCGATGAGCAGACCCGACGAGGTCGAGCTCTCCGACATCGCTCGGCGACTGTATACGGCCGAGCAGACCCGCACGCCGATCCGGCAATTGTCACTCGACTATCCCGACATGACCATCGAGGACGCCTACGCGGTGCAGCGGGCACTCGTCGCGCTGAAGGTTGCCGACGGGCGAGAAGTCAAGGGCCGCAAGATCGGTCTGACATCGAAGGTGATGCAGCGGGCGGTGTCGATCGACGAACCCGACTACGGGGCACTATTCGACGACATGTTCGTCGAGGATGGCGGGCGCGTCGCGGCGGGCCGGTTCATCAGGCCGCGCGTCGAGGTCGAGTTGGCGTTCGTGTTGGGCGAGGAGCTGTCCGGCCCCGGTGTCACGTTGTTCGACGTGTTGCGGGTCACCGAGTTCATCACTCCTGCGCTCGAGATCCTCGACGCCAGGGTGCAGATGTCGGACCCCGACACCGGGCATCTGCGCACCATCGTCGACACCATCGCCGACAACGCCGCGGACGCCGGTCTCGTCCTGGGCGGCCGGGTGTTCCGCCCATTGGACGTCGACCTGCGCTGGGTGGCGGCCCTGCTGCTGCGTAACGGCACGATCGAGGAGTCCGGGGTGGCCGCCGCGGTGCTCAACCATCCCGGCAATGGTGTGGCGTGGCTGGCTAATCGGCTTGCCCCGCACGGGGTTTCACTGAAACGCGGCGAGGTGATCCTGTCCGGATCGTTCACCAAACCGGTTTTCGCCGAGCCGGGGGACAGCTTTGTCGCCGACTACGGTCCGCTGGGCACGGTGTCGGTGACGTTCGATTCGGCGGCGTCGTGACGAACCGGTGGACGCAGCGCATCAGCGACGGCGACCCGCGGATCGGCATGTGGGTGGCCTCGGGCAGTGGCTACGTCACCGAGATCTGTGCGGGGTCCGGGATCGACTGGGTGCTCTTGGATCAGGAGCACGCACCCAACGATCTGCGCACCACCCTCGAACAGCTGCAGGTGCTCGCGGGCTACCCGGACGTCGACGTGCTGGTGCGTCCGCCGTCGGCCGATCCGGTGGTCATCAAGCAACTGCTCGACATCGGTGCGCAGAACATCATCGTTCCGATGATCGACGGTCCCGACGACGCGGCCGCGGCGGTCGCCGCCACGCGTTACCCACCCCTCGGCATCCGCGGGGTCGGTAGCGCGTTAGCCCGGGCGTCGCGTTGGAACCGGATTTCTGACTACCTTGTCACCGCCGATGCCACGGTGTCGTTGACGGTTCAGGTGGAGAGCGTGGCCGGTCTGGCTCTGCTCGGCGAGATCGCCGACGTCGACGGGGTGGACGCCGTCTTCATCGGTCCGGCTGACCTGGCAGCCTCGATGGGCAAACTCGGTCAGCCAGCGCATCCAGAAGTCGTGAGCGCCATAGAGGCTGCATTAGCGACCATCGTGAACCACGGTAAGCGCGCCGGTGTGAATGCGTTCAGCGAACCGTTGGCACGCCGCTACATGACGGCTGGCGCGAGCTTCGTGCTCGTGGGAGCGGACGTGGCATTGCTGGCCCGAGGTGCTGAAGAACTGGCCGCGAGGTATCGAGGCCGATGACTGACGCATTGTTTCTGACTATCGTGTCACCTAGAATTCCGGACCATGGACCTCGACTTCACGCCTGACCAGCTCGAGTTCCGCGACCAGGTCCGCACGTGGCTCGACGAGAACAAGCCGACCGAGCCACGGCCGCGTGACGACGCCGGGATCCGCGAATACGATCTCGCCTGGCAGCGCACTCAGGCCGAAGGCGGCTGGGCCGGTATCGCGTGGCCCACCGAGTACGGCGGCAAAGGGCTGACGCTGCTCCAGCAGTTGATCTGGTACGAGGAGTACGCCGCTCGGGGGTTCCCGGGCATCGACGCATGCTTCGTCGGTAACTCTCACGCCGGGCCGACCTTGATCACCAGAGCCACCGACGAACAGAAGTCGTTCCACTTGCCGAAAATTCTTGGCGGTGAGGTGATTTGGTGTCAGGGATTCTCTGAACCCGGTGCCGGATCTGATCTGGCGGCGTTACGCACCAAGGCGGTCATCGACGGCGAGCATCTCGTGGTGTCGGGACAGAAGCTGTGGACCAGCTTCGCCACGGTCGCCGACTACCAGGAATTACTGGTGCGCACCGACAACACCGGCAGCAAGCATAAGGGCATCACCTGGGTGATCTGCGACATGAGCATGCCTGGGATCGACGTCCGCCCGATCGAGACCATCGAGGGTGGCTCGGAATTCTGCGAAGTGTTCTACGACGACGTCCGGATACCGCTGAGCAATGTGGTGGGCGATGTCGGCGAAGGCTGGTCGGTCGCGATGGCCACCTTGTCCTTCGAGCGTGGCACCGCTTTCACCGCCAACCAGGTGCGTTTGGCGAAGATCATCGAGGACCTTATCGACTACGCCCGTGACCACGTCGGGCCGGACGGTCGCAGACCCGCCATCGCTGACGACGAGATTGCGCGACGACTGGCCCGGGCCCGCGCCTCGGTGGCATCGCTGCGGGCGCTCACTTACACCAACATCTGCGAGGCGATGAAGACCGAGACGCCCGGCCCGCGAGGTTCCATCGTCAAGTTGATGTACGCCGAATTGGCAAAGGAGATCGGCAAGTTGGCGATGGACATCATCGGTCCCGCCTCGGTCCGGTATTCGTCGCGCTGGGATGTCGAGGGCTGGGTCGGCTATTACTACTACAGCTTCTCCCAAGCGATCGGCGGCGGAACCTCAGAGGTTCAGCGCAACATCGTCGGCGAACGGGTGCTGGGACTGCCGCGATGAAAGGAGACGATCAACGTGGATCTGCTGCCCGGGACTGAGCAGCTCGAAATCATCACGGCAGCGGGGGAATTCCTGGCTGACCGGATGCCCGTCGAGCGGATCCGCGCCAGTCGGCACGCTGAAACGCAGGTCCCCGAAGCCCTTTGGAGAGAATGCGCCGAGTTGGGTCTGCTCACACTCGGACTCCCCGAGGAGTCCGGTGGATCAGGACGGCCCTTGGACGATGAGGCACTGCTGTTCGTCGAACTCGGCAAGCGCCTCGCGCCAGGGCCGTTTCTGGCCTGCACGTTGGGCGCCCGGGTAGCCGCGCGGTGCGGGGACGGGTCGCTGGCGCAGCGGATCGGCTCGGGGGCGTCCTTGGTGGCCCTCGCGGTACTGCGCGGTGACGGCGACGTGCGTCCGGTCAAAGGCACCTTCGACTTGTTCGAACCCGCGGGTGCGTCGCACGTCTTGCTGGTGGCCCGTAGTGGTGCCGCATTGGTCGACATCGATTCCTTCGGTCCGCTGGCACCGGTGATCGCAGCAGACCCGGGTACCCGGATATCGACGGCGACAGTCGAATCCGCCGAACCCGTGCACTGGCTGCCCGTCGAGGACGAATGGATATGGGGACGCGCCACGGTGCTCGCGGCGGGCTATCTCACCGGCTTGGCCGCGGCCGCGGCAGCGTCAGCGACCGAGCACGCCAAGACCCGCGAGCAGTTCGGCAAACCGATCGGCGTGCACCAGGCGATCAAGCACGCCTGCGTCAACATGGAGATCGCCGCCGAGGCGGCGCAGGCGCAAACCTTCTTCGCTGCGATCACGCTGGCGGATGGACGCGCCGACGCGCTGCTGCAGGTGCTGTCGGCAATCACGGTGGCCGGCTCGGCGGCCGTCGACAACGCCGCCGCAGGCATCCATGTATTCGGTGGCATGGGCTACACGTTCGAGAACGACATGCACCTGTATCTGAAGCGCGCGCACGTGTTTCGGCATTTGTTCGGTGAGCCCACCGACGTGCTGGCCGAGCTGCTGGCGCAGGACCGCGCCCAGTGAGCGGCACCGTCGCGATCGCCGGCGTCGCCCTGTCCGATGTCGGCCGCGTCGACGACAAGGGACCCTACGAGCTGATCGCGCAGGCCAGCCGCCGCGCCCTGGCTGACGCCGGTCTGGCGCCCGATGACGTCGACGGGCTGGCCACCACCGGTCAGGGCACACTGCCGCCGGTCGATGTCGGCGAGTATCTCGGGCTGCGGCCGCGCTGGATCGACTCCACCGCGGTCGGGGGAGCGTCCTGGGAGGTGATGGCCGCTCACGCGGTCGACGCGATCGCCGCCGGGCACGCCGACGTGGTGCTGCTGACCTACGGATCGACCGCGCGCTCCGATCTCCGAAAAGGATTGCGGGGGGCCAACATCAATTGGGGTGCACGCGGACCACTGCAGTGGGAGGCGCCGTATGGCCACACCCTGATCTCCAAGTATGCGATGGCTGCGCGGCGACACATGTTCACCTACGGCACCACCATCGAGCAGCTGGCCGAGGTCGCCGTGTCCGCACGGTTCAACGCGGCCGACAATCCCGAGGCGTACTACCGGGACCCGATCACGATCGACGATGTGCTCGGCGGACCGATGATCGCCGACCCATTCACCAAGCTGCACTGCTGTATTCGCAGTGACGGGGGGGCTGCGGCTGTTCTCGTCAGTGCGGAACGGGCGAAGGATCTGCGTAGTAAGCCGGTGTGGGTGCTGGGCTCGGGCGAGACCACCTCGCACATGCTGACTTCCCAGTGGGACGACCTCACCGTCGGCCCGGCTGCCGTGAGCGGCCCGCTGGCCTTCGCCCGCGCGGGTGTCTGGCCGTCCGACGTCGACGTCGCCGAAATCTACGATGCGTTCACCTACATGTTGCTGCTCACCCTCGAAGATCTGGGCTTCTGCCCGAAGGGGGAGGGCGGCGGATTCGTCGAGAAAGGTTCGTTGCGGTTGGGTGGCGAACTTCCCACCAACACCGACGGTGGCGGGTTGTCGGCGTGCCACCCGGGTCAGCGGGGCTTGTTCCTGCTGGTCGAGGCGGCCCGTCAGCTACGCGGTGAATGCGGACCGCGGCAGGTGCCCGACGCTCGGATCGCTTGCGTCAGCGGCACCGGCGGCTGGTTCTGCTCCAGCGGGACAATGATTCTCGGCGCGGAGGAGCCGTAGGTGGGCCACGCACCGCTGAGCTCCGAGGTTGTCGACACCCGGGCGATGTTGGAGACGGCCGCCGCCGTCCACGGGGACATCGAGGCCTACGTCGAGCCCGGAGCGCGGATCACGTTCGCGCAGTGGATCGGCCGGGCTCGTGGCGTGGCCACCCAGCTTGCCGACCTCGGCGTCGGCAAGGGAGACGTGGTGACGCTGTGGCTGCCTTCGGGCATCGACTACGCGACGTGTTATGCCGCCGCGGCGATGATCGGTGCGATCACCACCGGGCTCAACCCACGGCTTGGTCGTAGAGAGATCGAATCGATTCTGCAGCAGGCGGATCCCGCGTTGGTTGTCGCCGACGACCAGCTTGGTGCGCTGCCTGACACCGGGCATCGGCTGCTGTCAAGGGATGCGCTGTGTCGTGACGCGTCACGCTCGGCGCCACCGTCGGTGGAGCTGACCCGCCGGGACCTGGTTGCGTTGATCTTCACCAGCGGCACGACGGGTACGCCGAAGGGCGCGGCCTTCGATGCCGACCGACTGGCTGCGGGCGCGGCAGCATCAGGCGTGATGAGTGCGCCCTACGACAGGCGCCTGACGTCGACGCCGTTTTCGCACGCCGGCTACATGTTCAAGCTCTGGGATCAGCTGGTGTGGGGCAGCACGCTGGTGGTGCCACCGACACCGTGGTCGGCGCAGGGCATGTTCGACGTCCTCCTCGACGAGCGGGTCACCGTGGCAGGCGCGGTGCCGACCCAGTGGGCCAAGCTGCTCGACGTCGATGGAGTGAGCCCGCAGGCGTTGCCGCACTTGCGGATCGGGGTCGTTGCCACCGCTCCGGCATCGCCCGAACTGGTACGGCGGGTCGCCGAGGGCATCGGGGTCCCGCTGGTCGTGCGGTACGCGATGACCGAGTGTCCGACCATTTGCGGGACTGAACCGAGCGATGCCCCCGAGGTTCAGTTCCGCACCGTGGGCCGGCCCGCCGCGGGCATGGATGTACGGATCGGATCCGACGGCGTGGTTGAGGTGAGCGGCCCGTGTGTGATGCGTGGCTACTGGCGTAACCCGAAGCTCACCGCAGAGGTGCTGCACGACGGTTGGCTGCGTACTGGAGATGTCGGTGCCCTCGGCGCCGACGGCAACCTGACCCTCGTCGGGCGCAGCGGCGACATGTACATCCGGGGCGGCTATAACGTCCATCCTGCCGAGGTAGAGCGTGCGCTTTCCGGCCACGCCGCAGTGAAACATGCTGCCGTCGTGGGGCGCTCGGCTCCGGTGATCGGGGAGATCGGCGTCGCGTGCGTGGTGCCGGCGGACGCCGCCAGGCCGCCGACGCTGGCCGAGCTGCGGACTCACGTGGCCGACGAACTGGCCGACTACAAGGCGCCCGACGAGCTCCTCATCGTCGACGAACTGCCACTGACGGCGATGCTCAAGCCCGACCGACTTGCATTGCGCGAGCTGATCACGTCGCACCACAGCGACATTCAACGTCGACGACCGCCAGCATGAGAGGACGTCTCGCGCCAATTCCTCATCGCCCTGCAGCAAGACTAATGCATTGACATTAATAATGTTCGCTGCAATGCTGGCGTGGCGTGCGTCACATCACGTCCTCACTCGATCTGCCAGCACACCGTAGGAGCGAACATGCCGGAAGTCGGTACGGCGTCGGACGGTCCGCTGGCCGGCCTCGTGGTGGTCGACCTGTCGACGACGCTGCCCGGAGCACAGGCGACGCAGTTCCTCGCCGATTGCGGCGCCGAGGTGATCATGATCGAGCCGGCCGACGGTAGTCCGCTGCGCGAGCTCGCCGGCTGGCCCGCGCTACTGCGTGGAAAGCGCAGCGTGACATTGAATCTGCATGACGACGCCGATCTGGAACGATTGCGTGCATTGCTGCGCCGCGCCGACGTCATGGTGAACACGATGCGGCCGGCCACCGCCGAGCGCATCGGACTTACCCACGACACGTTGTCCCACGCCTACCCGCGACTCGTCGTCGCGACGATCACCGGATGGGGTTCGACCGGGCCGTTCCGTCACTACAAGGGCTGGGAGGCCCTGGTGATGGCGAAGACCGGTGTCATGCACGAAAAGCGCGGACTCACGACAAGGCCGGGACCGGCGTACACCACGTTCCCCTACGCTTCGTGGGGAGCCGCCCACGCCGCTGTGCAGGGCGTGCTCGCCGCGTTGCTCGAGCGGGAAAGCAGCGGGCGCGGCCAAACCGTCGAAACCAACCTGGTCACCGGCATGGGTTCGATGGATCCCTACAACTGGTTCTACGAGATGGTGCTGGAACGGTATCCGGGCGCCTTCGAACCCATGGACGCCGCCTACGACGATCGAGGCAGGCCCCAGGCGTATCTCATCTACGCACTCCTGGTGTGTCCGACGAAGGACGGTCGCTGGCTGCAGTTCGCGCAGGTGTCGCCCAAGCTGATCGGTGCCTGGCTCACCGAACTCGACCTGCTGAAGGAGCTCGGTGACCCGAAGTGGCAGGGCTTTCCGATGCTGCCGACCCCCGAACTGCGTACCGAGTGGTGGGACATGATGATCGAGCGGGTGGGGGCCCGCACGCTCGCCGAGTGGCAGCAGGCCATGACCGAGAACCTCGACCTGAGCGGCGAACTCTTCCGAAGTCCCGCGGACTCGCTGGACCACCCCCAGACCGCCCACGAAGGCCGTGCAGCCAACGTCATCGACCCCGATCTCGGACCGGTACGCCAACCGTCGACCCTCATTCATGCCGACGGCAAACCACTGACCCAGCTTCGGCGGGCACCGCGAATCGGCGAGCACAACGACGTCGTGTCGTTCGCGCCCGCCGACGCCGACAGGGCCCGCGTAGGCTCCGAGGCACCGCCGCTGACGGGCGTGACGGTGCTGGAGTTCGGCAGTATGTTCGCCGGACCGTACGGCGCGACCCTGCTCGCCGACCTGGGCGCCCGGGTTATCAAGGTCGAGCCACTGGAGGGCGACAACATCCGCAACCTCGTCGCCTTCCCCGAAGCCGGTGGCGCAAAGGTGTTGCAGGGCAAGGAAAGCGTCGCGATCGACTTCACCAAACCCGAAGGCCTTGAGCTGGTGTACGAACTGGCCAAGCGGTCCGACATCGTGCTGCAGTGCTTCCGGGGCAAGGCCGCCGAGCGGGCGAAGATCGACGAGGCATCGTTGCGGGGGGTTAACCCGGACTTGGCGTTCGTGACGACCTCGGGCTACGGCGTCGACGGCCCGTTCGCGCACCGCGCCGCCTACGCACCGTCGGTCGGCGCGGCGTCCGGCCTGGCGCTGGTCGACAGCCACGACACGGGTGAGCCACCCACCGACCTGGACGACCTCCACCGCCGAGCGGTCAAACTCCACGCGGGCGGGGCCGTCCCCGCCGTGCAATCCGACGGCATCGCCGCGCACGGTGTCGGTTCGGCGCTGCTGATTGCGTTGTACGCCAAGCGGATTGGACGGCCGCTGTCCAATGTCGTCACCACCATGCTCGGGACCGTTCAGCAGGCGATGATCCCGTACAACGCAAGTTACGCGACGCGTCCCGCCGAGACGGCCGCCGACGAACAGTTCTTCGGCATGAATGCCCTGTACCGGATGTACCGCGCGGCCGACGGTTACGTCTTTCTCGCTGCGCCATTGCCGCGCGAATGGCCGGCGCTGGCGAAGGCGATGTCGCCCTACGTCGACTTGCACGCCGACGAGCGCTTTGCCGACGCCGAATCTCGCGCGCGGCACGACGACGAGCTAATCGCTGCACTGACAACCGTTTTCGCTAGCAAGACCAAGCTGGAGTGGGAGCACGAATTGTCCGCCCAGGACGTCGGGTGCGTCGAGGTGGTAGAGGCCAACTCCGAGCTGGTGCTGCAGACCGACCCGTATTTCGACGCCGGCTACTCGGTGCGGGCGCACAGCCCGATCTTCGAAGAGCACCGCCGGCTCGCGCCGCTGTGCCGGTTCTCGCGCTCACGCACACGGGCCGACGCGGGATGCGCCATCGGCCAGCACACCGATGCGGTGCTGCGCGAAATCGGATTGGACGACGCCACCATCGTCGACCTGAGGGCGAAGGAGATCGTAGGCGGCGGTTGACGGATTAGTCGTCGTCGGCGATCAGCGCGCGCGTTTCGTACGACACCGGCGCCGTCAGCATTCCGACCCAGGTGTCGACGTAGTTGTGCAGTTGTGCCTCGCTGAGGCCGTGCCCGGCGCGAGCGGAAGCGGCCAGCACGTTGATCAGGCTGATGTAGAGCTGGAAGGTACGGCCACGCCGGATCCGCTCAGGCAAGTCCTGCAGCGCCGCGTCGACCAGTTCCTCCAGCTTTTCCTGGGTCCACTCGTCGTCGACGTGGTCCGGCCAGTACTCGCTACGGGCACGTGGATCCTCCATCAGCCGCGCCAGAAACGGCGCGAACATCTCGCCCGCAGCGATGCTGTTCGCCAGCGGGCGCACCAGCAGCCACACCACCGCACGGGGATCCGCCTCCTTGCCTTCCTCGCGCATGCTCGCGAGCATCTCTTGGCGATCTGTCCCGAGTGAGGCTTGGCGATAGGAGATCAGCGCGCGAATCAGACCGTCGCGGGACCCGAAGTGATAGCGGATCACCGAGGTGTTGGACTGCCCGGCGGCCTGCTGGATCTCCCTCAGCGTCACCGCCTCGATGCCGCGGGTGGCGAAGAGCCGCTCGGCGACTTCCATCAACATCACCCGGGTCGATTCACCCGAGGCATTGCGCCGGCGTGCCCCTGCCGCCGATTCAGTGCTCGTCATGGATCTCCTCAAGGTCCGCCTCAGTCTTACCGGCGTTACAGCATCACGAGAAATAATAATGCTGATGCATTAGAAAGTGTGGACTTCCGGCGGTCCGGCTGGCATCATTCGAATGAGCGACGGACCCATGGAGGGCCAATGAGCATGATCTGGACGAATTCGGGTGACTCCCACTTCCTGGAACCCGACGACCTGTGGCAGTCCCGCCTGCCCAAGGCGCTGGCCGACCTGACGCCGCACGCCGAGAAGGATGCCGACGGTGAGTACGAAACCGTCTCGGTCGACGGACAGATCTTCCGGCGCAAGCTGCCGTCCTCGGCGATGGAGGCCTTCATCGAGGAGAGCATGAAGCCGCAAGGCATCCGCGACGCGAAGGCACGATTGGGCGACTTGGACAAAGAGGGCGTCTGGGGCGAGGTGATCTTCCCATCGCTGGGCATGTGGGGCTCGACCTTTCGCACTCCTGAACTGCTCAAGGCATGCATGCGCGCCAGCAACGAGTGGGCGCTGGAGGAGATCTGCGCGGTGTCGCCGCGCTATGTGGTGACCGCCCAGGTGTCGACGCTGATCGTTGAGGACGCCGTCGAGGAATTGCATTGGGCCGCAGGCAAAGGCTTCAAGGCGGTGTTCTTGCCGACGACACCGCACCCGAGCGCCCCGGACTGGCATCGCAAGGAGTGGGAGCCGTTCTGGGCTGCGGCTGAGGAGGCCGGAATGGTGATCGCGTTCCACATCGGCACCGATCCGGTCGACATGACGGTCGGTGGCGCCAGCGGCGGGGCGGGCATGGTGTACCGCGGGCCGGGTGGGGCAGTGATGAATTACGCCGAGACCACGTTCTCCGGACAGCGGGCAGCGATGAAGATGGTCGCCTCCGGCGCATTGGACCGCCACCCCGACCTTCGGGTACTGATCTCCGAAGGCGGCGCGACCTGGGTGCCGTTCCTCGGTGACCGGATGGTCGAGGGCTACCGTCAACACCATATGGCGGTGCGGCCCAAGCTGACTCGTAGTCCCAAGGAGATCCTCTACACGCAGGTGTATGCGTCATTCCAGCACGACGAGACCGCGGTCGCCGCCTACGAGCACATGGGTTACAAGAACGTGATGTTCGGCAGCGACTACCCGCACATGGAAGGCACCTTCGGCCACACCCAGGACACCCTGAAGGGGCTGTTCGACGGCGTGAGCGACGAGACTCGACTGCGCATCACCCAGGGCACGTTCTACGAATTGTTCCCGGATGTGCCGCCCATCCCTGCCGAAAAGTTCTGAGCGCGTGCCTACTTCGTCCGGACTACGTGACGTCGCGATCGTGGGTGTCGGCGCCACACCCTATTACAAGCGCGGCGGATCATTGCCGAAGTCGATCACCGAGTTGGCCGGCGAGGCCATCCTGGCGGCGTGTGAGGATGCCGGCGTTCCGGTGACCGACGTCGACGGCTTCGCGTACTACTCGGGTGCCAGCGCGGGCTACACCGAGAAGATGGACACCGCCGACTTCGTGGAAACGCTTGGGATTCCGGAAGTTCGCTTTACCGCCGCACTGACCTCGGGCGGCGGTGGTTCGGCGGGCGCGATCGGGCTGGCCCGCGCCGCCATCGTGGCCGGCGATGCCTCGGTAGTCGTGACGGTGATGGCGCTGCAACAGTCCAAACAGCGCCTCGGATCAGTCTTCTCGGCGATCGAACCCGATCCGATCAACTCGTTCTTGCAGCCGTCCGGGCTGTTCGGCCCAGGCCAGTTGATGTCGGTCA